>CAZVJA010000004.1:67737-69597 GCA_964626885.1 uncultured Planctomycetaceae bacterium
AGATATTTCTCGCGTGCGGTCCGCCATTGCTCGGGATCGTCGGTCTCCATCAAAGGCTGAGCGCGGGTGAAGAGCTGTTCCTCGCTCAGTGGCTGCATGGCCCACCAGGTCACACCAACAAGCAAAATCAGGCACCCCGCCAGAAACCACACTTGCTCATAGAACGCTGTCTTCCGTTTCTTCTTCCGTTTCTTCTGTTTTAGAGCACCCGTGAGGAAGCGCACCGCCTCCGACCGCTCCGCGAGTGTTGACGATCCCCCTTCCGCCGTCTGTTGAGCAATGCTCTTCTGTTCGGCAACTTTTGTCCCGACTTCCTGCAGCGCGACCTGCACGGCGAGTGCGTCGTAATAACGCTCCTCGGGATCTTTCTCCAACAGCTTCATCACCACTTCTTCCAGCCAGATCGGGCAGTCGATCGCGAAGCTCGTGACGCGCGGCGGCTCGAGTTCCAAGTGAGCAAACAACATCTGCGCCGGGTTTTCCTCCACAAACGGCGTCCGCCCCGTCAACAATTCGTACATCACACAGCCGAGTGCGTAGAGATCGGTCTTGCGCGAAACCGGGGGCTTGCCCGAAATCTGTTCAGGGGCCATGTAGGCATATGTTCCGACCGTGCGGCCGGCGGCGGTGAGCGCCGTCGCCTGAGTATCGCGGGCGATGCCGAAATCGCCGAGCTTCAACCGGCCATCTTTCGACAGGAACAAATTTGCGGGCTTCAAATCACGGTGAATGATGCCGTGGTTGTGGGCGTGCTCAAGCGCCCTGGCAACCTGACGGCCAATCTCGATCACCTGCTCCCAGGGGAGCTTTCCCTTTTTCTTGAGAACCCGTTCCAGAGAGCCGGCATCCATCAGCTCCATCGCATAATAGTGCTGCGTGCCGTCGAAACCTCCCCCAAAACAGCGCACAATGTTCTTGTGACGGAGCTTCTTCAGGATGGCCATTTCCCGAACGAAGCGTTTTTGCAGACGCTTATCGGTGTTTAGCTCCGGCGAAAGGACTTTGACCGCGACCTTCTCGCCTGTCTTGGTGTAGATCCCGAGATAGACCACCCCCATGCCGCCGACGCCGAGCTTCTGCCCGAGTTCGAAGGGTCCGATTTTCCGTTTTTCGGTTTCCACTTCGACACTCCTGTGGCAGTCGATCGCCAATTCCCCATGCGAGCCGATGATTCTCAGACACGCTCCACATACGCACCGCGAGAGTAGTTCATTCTCCCAACCAGGCCCGAAGCTTCAATCAGTCGTTCCGGATCGTAACAGCTTCCGTTGATGGGATTTCAACGAATCGCGTGGCGTGCTGTCGATCATTCACCGACAACAACCTCTTATCAATTCTGGCCTAAGGAGAGATTCAGTTCAACACCCCTAACCCTCCGAGAGCTCCAAGGGTATACCCCGACGCCATCCCGTTTCACTCAAAAATCGTTCCATGTGCTGAATTTTCTTCATCCACCAAGAGAGCCATTCCGTTTACGAATACCGAGCTAAGCCAACCTTTGAAATACCTGAAAAACCAGTAATTTGCCAAAAAGGTGGAACCTATTCGCCGTTCCCAAGGTCAGACTCAATGGATGGAGGAGAATGGCTGTTCGATTTCAAGAACCTCTTCTCGTTCTCGGGACAATCAGATGGCGATCCTAATTCATTGCACAAGCTGCCATGCCTCGTTGAAGGTTAAGGATGAATACGCCGGCCGAGTTGGGATCTGTCCCGATTGCGGTCATGCGATCCATATCGCCAGCTTTCTGGAAGATACGCAGCGCGCACTCCCCCGTCCCGCGACGGATGAACTGAAACAACAGGCGGCATCGCTCGGTATCACTTTTGATGAACGAACAACGTACAAAGCTCTTCACCA
>CAZVJA010000004.1:69697-71153 GCA_964626885.1 uncultured Planctomycetaceae bacterium
ATGCGGGGCCCATTGCAATCAGTTGGGCCACCTCTGATCTCCGCATTCATGCTGTGGACGTTGACACCGGTGCCGATACGTTTCTTGGCGAACCGGGCGCCATCGGAGGCGCATTCCTCTACAACCTCACATGGGACGCCGCGAACAATCGCCTGTTGGGAATCAACCAGAACACGAATTCAGTGATTGCGATCGATTACGCAACCCTCATCGACGGCAACCCACTCACAAATCCGGTTACGACCTTATTCTCGACAGGAGTATCTGGGGCGTTCTGGTCGGGGACGGATATCAACCCTCTGACAGGGAAGATCTATACGATCGATGAAATTCAGGGATCGTTGTACGAAATCGATCTGGCGAATTCCCAACTGGTCCTGGTTGATGATTATTCCACGACGATGGCTGGCTTGACCATCAGCCCAACCGGTCAATTTCTCGCGATGCAATATGGCAACCCTAACCTGCTGCAGCTGAATGTTGGGAGCGGAACATTCACTTCGCTGTTCAACACGGGATTCAACACCGTGATCGGCATGGATTTCTCGGCGGATGGCCGACTGATTGCGACCGCCGATAATAACAATCGCACGCTTTTGGAAATCGATTTAACGAACAGTACAGCCACTGCTCTCGTCACCGGGCCGATGCCCCGCTATGACGGTTTCACGTTTCAGACCGGGGCTCTAGCAGCAGTCGTGCCGGAACCCACTTCCCTTACGATTTGCCTTGCGGGGATTATCGGCGGAATCGGGTTCAGATTACGTCGCCGTCAGCAAACCGGGGCCTAATACAATCTGCGAAATCCATTGTCTCTCACAGCGGTTTCGGCAGCGAAACCGCTGTTTCGTTTGCTGTCTGACAGAGTCTCTTGTGTCTAAAGACCGCTGTTGACGCGCAACCGTAATCCCGCGACACTTCCCACCTCGAAACCCGCCCGACGGAGATCATTGCGCGGACGGGGGGCACTACTTGCGGGACGGGGCGATGAATCCACAACGGTTGCGGCATCTTGCGGAATATAGCGCGTTTCGCTGCCTGATCTGCCTGCTGAACCTGCTCCCCGCGCGCGGTGGCGTTCGTCTCGCCGAGGTGGCCGCGTTCCTCATCGGTTTGCTGCCACGGAAACTGACGCGATGGGACGTCGCGCGGGACAATCTTCGCCAGGCTTTCGGCGACCGCTATTCCGAAGCAGAGACGGACGAACTCGTTCGCCGCATGTGGGTGCATCTGTTTCGGATGGTCGTCGAGATTGTGCAACTCCCGAGAAAACTGCGACTTCACAACTGCACTGATATCATTACCTTCCGCAATCGAGATGAAACCGTTCGCACCCTCTGCACCGGCCGACCGGTGCTGATCCTCAGCGGGCATTTCGGCAATTGGGAAATCGCGATGAGCACCTTCGGAATCTTCGGGTTTCCCTGTGGTGTTGTCGCGCGCGATCTCGATAATC
>CAZVJA010000005.1:0-61158 GCA_964626885.1 uncultured Planctomycetaceae bacterium
TTCGAGGGTTCGCCGACCTTGGAACCTGGAAGTTCAAGTCGGAGGACGTTGAAGAGTTCAAGCGGCGCAGCCAGCCCGACTCAAATCCCGACGTGCCGATTCTCAACGATGACGCCTCGTCCGATGATATGTCGGGTGAGCAGCCGGTGATGCTGCAACGGACATCAGACAGCGACGTACGCTTGATTCTGGATGACAGTCTGCGCGAAGGGGTCGACAGTGATCCGGAAGTTCTGTTGGCATCGCTCGGCGATTCCGACAGCGACGTTCGCCTGGCGGACGAGCCCCGCTCGATTGTCGATTCCGGCAGCGATAGCGACGTCAAGCTCGTCGGCGATGATTCCGACAGTGACGTAACTCTGGCATCGTCCGCTTCTGATTTGCGGGATGATTCCGCCAGCGACAGTGACGTGAAGCTCGTCGGGTCCGATACCGAGAGCGACGTGCGACTTGGAGGCGCGGGAGACTCGTCGCTGCTGGCCGATCTTGGAGCAAGCGACAGTGACGTGCAGCTTGTCGGCTCGGCGGGAGGCCCGGGAAGCGACAGCGACGTCCGACTGACTCCCACCGAAGGAAGCAGCGTCGATATCGCCGGCAGCAGTGTCGACTCGCTCGGAACGAGCAGCGATATGGGAATCGTCGGCCAAGAAAGCGGCACCTCGATCAATCTGGCGGGTGATTCATCCGCTTCCGGGGATTCGTCGGTTCTCATGGGAGAAGACAGCGGTATTGCCCTCGATGTTGGCAGCAGCGTCGTCCTGGATGGTGGCGACAACAGTTCCTCCGACAGCGGAATTTCTCTGCAAAGCCTTGCTGACAGCGGCATTTCCCTTGAGAAGGCCGATAGCGGCATTGCACTGGCCGGCATGGCGGATAGTGGAATTGCCCTTGATAAAGTGCCCGACAGCGGCATCAGCCTCTCGTCAGCCGACAGCGGCATCCGCCTCGATCGTGGAGCGCAAGAAAAACGTACCGTTCCGATGCTCAAGATGCCGGAAGATGACGACGATCTGGACGATACACAAATGGAAGTCGCGGCTCTCGATGACGATGGAGATACCTACTCGTTGCAGAGCGGGGGGAAGGGATCTGCGAAAGGGGGCGACGCCGACACGGGAGTGATCCTCTTCGACGACGATGACGAGGATTTCGGAGCCGTCAGCTCGAAGAAAGGGGGCAGCAGCAGCAAGTTCGATCTCGCTGGCTCCAGCGTCGATTTTGCCGAAGCGGAAGACTTCAGCGACGACGAGGATCTGGAAGTCGCCGAAGACTCCCTCGAGATGGACGAAGAACTCGACGAGCTGGATGTCTTCGACGCCGCCGACGAGGATTTCGAGGAAACATTCGAATCGGGCGGAAGCCATGCGGAGTTCGCCGTTGCCGGCCCTTCCGCGGGGCGCATTGCCGCTCCCGTCACGGAAGTGGAATGGGGGACCGGGACGTTCATCGGACTGGCTCTTTCCACTCTCCTCATGTCCCTCTGCCTGATCGTCACCTTCGATCTGGTGCGGACCATGTGGGCCTACGACACCCCGAATGCCGCCACGGGAATGTTGCTCGAGCCGCTGAAATCGCTGTTTGCAGGCTAAGTCGGTCGAGCTCTGGCCTGAAGCACAAATCTCGCTGGCCTGCTCCCATAAGGGAGCAGGCCGGTTTTTTTGTGGTGTTCGGCCGGCAGAAATTTCCGAAAAATTCGCGCGGGGAGAAAAAAATCCTCAAGTTCCTCTAGGCAGACTTACGGCGACTCACTATAACGCCGCCCGAATCGCCCCGCGGAAACGCGCCGTTGAAGCCATTTCGACGGGCAGCAGCCTCAGGACGCATTTCTCTCTCTCTCCAAAATCCACACATACAATTCGGTCCACCCAGCATAGTCCCCCCTGGGACGTTGTTTGACGTCAACTCGCCTGCGTCGACCCGTTACGCAGCCCGTTGTCGCACAACCTCTCCTCTTTGAGAGTTTTCAAAGGAGTTTTTCCATGCCCATGCCGGCACGGATTTCGGTCGCCTGCCTCGTCGGCCTCATGGTTTGCACCACCACCGCCTGCAACATGGTCCCGCAGCAGACGCTTCGCCAAAGCCAGATGCAGACGATGCATTGGTACAAGCAGTACCAGACCTTGGCCTCCGATCGCTCACGTCTCGAGCAAAGTCTCGCCGCAGCCAATCAGCGATTGGACAACATGAACGCGGAGCGCGGCCAACTGCACCAGAAGTACATCAGCCTGCTGAATCGCCGCAAAGACCAGCCGAGCCCCTTGTCGCGCGAAACGACTCGCCGCTTCGAGGAACTGGCGCGCAAGTATCCGCAGTTCGAATTCGATCCCCAGACCGGCGTCAGCAAATTCAGCAACGATATTTTGTTCGGCTCAGGAAGTGCTGAAATCAAGCACGGCGCCTTCCCCATGCTCCACGAATTCGCGCAAATCCTGAACGAGGGAGATGCCAAGCGGCTGAACATTCTGGTCGTCGGTCACACTGATGACCGTCCGATCAAGAAGGAGCGGACCCGAGCGAATCATGAAACAAACTGGCACCTCTCGACCGATCGAGCCAATGAGGTGGTCGTCGCCCTGGCGAAATCCGGTATCAAAGAAGGGCGCATGGGGTCCGCGGGTTATGGTCCATATCAACCGGTGGCGGACAATAAGACCGAATCCGGCCGACAGAAAAACCGCCGGGTTGAAATCTTCGTCCTCGCTCCGGAAGCGGTTGTCGCGGGAGGTTGGGACCCCAATTGGGGCCGACATTAGTCCGTCACGCCGCGTCGGACTCCGTCACCGAACTCAACTGCTCTGCCGGTTGGTGCTCTGAAGCCGAATCGTCCCCATCATCGGAAATTGTTTCGCCTTCCTCCGACGCATGGTCCCCCTGCTCGATGGTCCGCTTGCCAAGCGGGCTGACCTGGTAACGCATGCCGTCCTCACGCCCCATCAGCTCGAACTTCAGGAAGCCCAGCGCGATCAATTGACCATGGGCACGGGCGAGCGCTTCCCCTTCGATTCCGTCAACGGAGCGTAGGCGAGGAAGCCATCCGTCGGTTTCGGGGTTCTGGGCTTTCTGCTCCGTCTGGTTGGCGTGATACGCCCCCAGAACGAGCCGCCACGAGTCATCCCCACCCAATAATGCTGGATCAAGTTCGAGCATACAGGTCATATCGGCCGCTCACTCAGGACGTTCCACAAAGACCACAGGCTCCCATAGGACCGATACAGACCAACCCCCATCGGCGCGGCGGAACGTGTAAACCTTGACGGTTGGAGAACGTTGAAGCCCGAAGCTCGAATGCCTAAAGAAACCCGAATTTCCGAAGCACAAAACCCGGAACCAGGACTCGCAACTGCGTGTTGTGCATCGCGATTCTTGCTTTTCTCCCCCTCAGAGCTTGATGTAGATCTTGCTCTTCTCCAGCGATCGCAGGATTAGCCAGGTGAGGTAAAAGAACAGGGCAAATCCGGCGAACATGTACCACGCGGGCACATCCTTCGGCATGAAATGACTCACCGTCGAGCCGGTAATGTCATGCAAGACGTAGCCGAAGAGCGCATTGACCCCCAACGTCCGAAAGACCCCGATCTTGATCCCGACCACATCCGCGAGCAGGTACCACAACATGTAGATGGCAAGCGACAGTCCGGCGGAAAACATGAGGTAAGAAATCGAACCCGCCCGCTGGCTCATCATCCAGTAATTCTGCAGGCGATATTTCGCACTCTCGTCCTTGCCGCGCGGTGGAGGTGTCTCCAACCAATAGGCTTTCGTAGCATACTTGCTCCAACCGGCGGCTTCTTCCTCGGCCGAGCGACTGTGCGGCGGCGGAACGAACGGAGGCTCCGCCAGCACCTTGCTCCACTCGCCGGCCCGCAGGCTGGTCCACCACACGTCGCGAGATCCCTTTGACGGCATGACGGGAAACGCAGCCAATTGCGGTTTGTCTTCCCTCCGCTCCGGCTGGCTGGTCTCCGCCGCATCGGCCGGTGCTCCGTCAGCCGTCTCCTGCTGCGGGACGTCGTACATCCTTGTTCCGCAGGAGAATACATATCCCAGTCCCATCAACAAAATCGACCACAGGACCATTTTCGACAAAGTTCCGGCCGAAGCGCGATTCCCGGGACTCCCGGCAATCGCATCGCAGGCGAACGTTCCAATCATGGTCGGAATCGTCCAAGTCAGAAAGCCGAGGTTCCCGCCGTCAATTCCTCCCGGGCCGTTCGGCGAACCATTGACCCAGTGAAAATAGAACCAATAGGAGAGCCCCACGTGCAATGCCGCCGAGCCCAGCATGTAGAGCAAGCGCACCAGCGCGCGGGCACGAATCACCGGCAAGATCCACAGCGACGTGCAGGCAATGTGCATCAGCGTCTGGAACCAGGTGTTCTTGAGTGGATCCTTGATGGCCTCCCACACTCCCTTTTGGACCAATGCATCCCAAGTGTTCGCTGCATCCTTCATAGGAGCGCCGTACCAGAGAATCGCCACGAGCGCCAGCCCCAGAAACCGTTTCACCGCGTGCCAATAGGCGGATTTGAGCCCTTCGGTCTGAATTCGCCGACCGAATGACAGTCGATATGAGAAGCCAACCGCGAAGAAGAACTGCGGCATGATCGTGTCGGCATAGCTGTTGAACGTATTGTGGTGCCGCCAAAGGTCCGGGCAAGCTGCGTACCCACCCAGAAAGTTCACCAGAAACATCCCCGCGACCGTATAGCCGCGAAATTGATCGAGGGATGCAATCCGGGCAGGAGCAACTTTCTCAGTGGACATCGGTGGTATCCATTATCAGGAACGCAAATGGGGGAACAGATGCGTTCCCATTCGCCGACTCGAACGCGTTTCAAACGTCGCACACTGTCCCAGACTAACGGGACGATTCCCCAGCGGCAATAACCCCCTCGCACCACGCCGCCGCACGAAACAACTCGGCCTCTCCTGCATGACGTCCGACGATCTGGATCCCCAACGGCAGGCCTTCTTCCGAAAGCGCGACGGGCAAACAAATCGTCGGCAAGCCGGTGAAGCTCCAAGGGGAATTCATCGCCGGATCGCCTGTGGTGGAAGTATCGGGAGCAGGGCCGGTTGTGGCCGGGCAGACCAGCACATCGACCCCTGCAAAGCTTCCGACGATCTCTCGCTTCAACTGATCTTGAAAGCGGCGGCATCGCTCATATTCGTTCGACGGAACACGCAGGCCCTCTTCGATCAGCTCGCGCACCTTCGGCAGATAATCCTCCGGCATCTCGGCGAAGCGTTGCCGATGCACCTCGGCTGTCTCGGCCGAGATGACAACCCGATGCGCGCGCAGCACATCGTCGAAGGTCGCCGGAAGGGTCGCGTCCACAACTGTTGCACCGGCAAGTCGCAGAGCCTCCAAAGCCCGGTCGACTGCCAGGTGGGCCGATGACTCGGCTTTGCCGTCGAACAGACCATGGAGGCGGCCGATTCGAGGTGGGGCGGAAGTTTTTGTCTCCGTCGCACTGAACGTACTGGAAGAACCGCTGATCGCGTCCACATCGCTGATGGCATCGAGCAGAATCGCCAGCCCGCGGACCGAACGGGCCATCGGTCCGGGATGGTCAAGGTGCTTTGCCAGCGGAACTATTCCATCCAGACTCACGCGGCCATAGCTCGGCTTGCATCCCAAAATCCCGCAATACGACGCCGGACGGGTGATCGACCCACCCGTCTGTGAGCCGATCGTGCCGAGACACATGCCGAGCGCGACCGCCGCGGCGGAACCGCTCGATGAGCCGCCGGGGGTGCGGTCTTGGTTCCAGGGGTTGCGCGTCACGGGAGGATCAAAGCAGGCGAACTGCGTGGTCACAGTCTTGCCGAGAATCACTGCACCAGCGTCGCGCAACCGGGCGACAACCGGGGCATCGGTATTTGCGATCTCATTGGCCCGCGCCTTCGATCCGGCTGCGGTCGGGAACCCAGCCACATCAACAATGTCCTTGATGCCGATCGGAATGCCGTGCAGCGGCCCGCGATACCTCCCCGCCGCGATCTCCGCATCCAGCTGCTTCGCCTGTTCCCGCGCTCCTTCACGATCAACGAGTACCCAGGCGCGATACTCCGCTTCCAGCGCGTCAATTCTCGCAAGACAACACTCGAGTACATCAACGCAGGTGCGTTTCTTTGAGCGCAACTCCGCCGCAACCCCTTCGATGGTCTCATCCGGGCGTGGAAAGAGTTCGAGTTTCGCGGTGTTTGATATTGCCATGCGAAATATCAACCTACTCACGGGACAGAACGTAAGCAACCACAAGTCAGGATGCTATGCCCCGCCACCCGAATCAGGTCTGCGGCAGGAGCACCGTATGCGGCTGGAATGACCGATCGGCCGGCTCGTACGTCGCGACGGCAGCCAGATCTGCGCCGGACGTCAGCAGCGCCACATGAATGGTGGCCGACACGTCCGAGATTTCACCGGGTGAAAATCCCTCTCCGGCGGGGATCGGTCGGCCGTGTCGGACCAGCTCCAGCTCCCCCTCGTGGCACACATGCTTCGAGCAATGCGCTACGGCGGCAATCGGCGGCTGCATGCGGGCCAGCACCGTGTCATCATCGAGTTCATCGAACGGGACAGCATTCTCGAGTTCGAACGTCCCGATGCGCGTCCGCACCAGCGCGCTCATTACCGCTCCGCAGCCGAGGGCCTCTCCCAGATCGCGGCCGATTGACCGGACATATGTTCCCGAGCCGCATTGGATGTCGAGCACCAGTTCCGGATACTCGAATCGGACGATTTCCAACCGATGCACGACGACCGGCCTTGGCTGAAGGTCAACATCGCGCCCCTGCCGCGCGAGTATGTAGGCCCTCTCGCCATCAACATGCACCGCTGAGAACCGAGGGGGCACCTGCTCAATCGTCCCGATGAACCGCGGCAAGAGCGACACGATCTGTTCGCGTAAAACCAATTCGACGTCCGGCGTCTCGACCACTTCCCCTTCGATATCGTCCGTATCGCTCCGTCGACCGAGCAAGAACGTCACGCGGTATTCCTTCCGTTGCTCTTGAATGTATTGAATCAGCCGGGTTGCCGGGCCGACGCAGACGACCAGCACACCGGTCGCGATGGGATCAAGAGTCCCCGCGTGCCCGACCTTCAACCGTTTGCGCCCCTGTTTCGTCAACTTGACGACGCGATCGACCACCCGCCGCGACGTGATGCCGGCCGGCTTGTCGATGTTCAGGATGCCGCAGATCGGATTCATGTTCTCGGTTGCGCTCTAGTCACACACGTTCAACAGATAAGCCCACTGATGGTGGTCAGTGGGCTTCGATTCGACGGAGATACTTTCATCGCGCCGTCACACCGGTATCTGCATCCGCGATTGATGCCGCTGGATGGCGGCTTCGACGAAGCCCTGAAACAGTGCCTGCGGCTTGTGCGGTTTCGATTTGAACTCCGGATGAAACTGTACCGCCACGAACCACGGGTGATCGGGAATTTCCACAATCTCGACCAGTTTGCCGTCGGGGCTGGTGCCGGCAATGCTCATCCCCGCTTCTTCAAAGGCATTTTTGAATTCCGGATTGAATTCGTAACGGTGCCGATGCCGCTCGGAAATCTGGTGCGCTCCGTAGCAGGCGGCGGAACGGGAATCATCCGCCAGCACGCAGGGCTGCGCTCCAAGCCGCATCGTCCCACCCTTATCGGTGACACTCTTTTGTTCTTCGAGCATGCAGATCACCGGGTGAGAGGTATCGGCCGCGAACTCGGTGCTGTTGGCGTCGTTGTAGCCGAGGACGTTCCGGGCGAACTCAATCACCGCGCATTGCATGCCGAGGCAGATCCCGAAGAACGGTATCTCGCACTCGCGCGCGAAGCGGATCGCCTCGACCTTTCCCTCGATCCCCCGCATGCCGAACCCGCCGGGAACGAGTAATCCATCGACACCCGAGAGGAGCATCTCCGGCCCTTGCTTCTCCAACTCTTCCGCTTCGATCCGTTTGACGAGGACCCGAGCGGAATGCGCGAACCCGGCGTGATCGAGCGATTCGTAAATCGATTTGTACGCATCCCGGTGGTCGATGTATTTGCCGACGACCGCGATCGTTACCTCATGCTCGGGATTGCGAATCCGCTGCATCAGGTCTTTCCAGTCGTCGATCTCCAGCGGCCGGGCATCCAGGTGCAGCTTGTCGACAATGAGTTGATCCAGCCCATGCTCGACAAGCCCGATCGGCACTTCGTAAATCGAGAATTCCTTGTCCATCTCCTCGATAACAGCGTGCTTCTCGACGTTGCAGAAGAGCGCGATCTTCTCACAGTTCTCGCGCCCCAGCGGCCGTTCGGTGCGGACGATGAGAATATCGGGCTGAATACCGATCTGCCGCAATTGACCGACGCTGTGCTGCGTCGGCTTGGTCTTCGCCTCGCGGGCCGCCTTGAGGTACGGCACCAGCGTCAGATGAATGAACAAACAATTCTCTTTGCCGACGTCGAGCGGAATCTGCCGGATCGCTTCCAGGAACGGCAGCCCTTCAATATCACCGACCGTGCCGCCGAGTTCGGTGATAACCACGTCGACATCCGGCCCGGCGAGGTTGCGGACCGCGGCTTTGATTTCATTTGTGACGTGCGGCACTACCTGCACGGTGCGGCCGAGATATTCGCCGCGGCGTTCCTTCTCGATCACCCGCTGGTAGATCTGCCCGGTGGTGTAGTTCGACTCGCGCGAAAGAGGGCTGTTGGTGAACCGCTCGTAATGCCCGAGGTCGAGATCAGTCTCGGAGCCGTCGTCGAGCACGTACACTTCGCCATGTTGATAGGGACTCATCGTCCCAGGGTCGACGTTGAGGTACGGGTCGAGCTTCTGCATGCGGACGCGCAAACCGCGGCGTTCGAGCAGCAAAGCGATTGAAGCCGACGTCAGCCCCTTGCCCAATGAGCTAACGACCCCACCCGTCACAAAGATGTGTTTGGTCATATAATAGAAGCAATGATCAGCAGTCGGCTAACAGCCGCTTGCGGCTCAGCGTGCTCCCCAACCGCCTTGTGGGTTCCATTGGTTGACTATGCCGCGCGGCCGGCCATCCGTGCCACGAACCGAGCATAATCTTCCGGCGTGTCGATTCCAACCGAGCGCTGGTCGACAACCGCTACTTGAATGGAAGCCCCCATCTCCAACACCCGTAATTGTTCGAGTTTTTCGAGCTTTTCCAGCCGGGAAGGGGGGAGCGTGGTCAGCCGGAGCAGAAATTCGCGCCGGTAGGCATACAACCCCAGATGCAACAGCCACGGGGAATTGGACTTGAGCAATTCGTCCCAATCGGCATCCCGGACGAAAGGGATGGTCGACCGACTGAAATAGAGCGCCCGGCCATCTGCCGCACAAACCACCTTGTTGCAGGAATGGTCGTCCAGTTCAGTCCGGCTGGTGATCGGCGTCGCCAAGGTGGCCATCTCGACATTCGGGTGCTTCCGCAATGTCTCAACCATCACGTCGATCTGCCCGGGATCAATCTCCGGCTCGTCCCCCTGAATGTTCACCAGAATGTCGGCATCGGGACAGCAGCGCCGCGCGACTTCCGCGATGCGGTCGGTCCCGCTCGGATGCTCGCCGGTCATCTCTGCCCGGCCGCCGAACCGCCGCACCGTCGCGGCGATCTCCGGGCTGTCGGTCGCGACAATCACTTCCGCCAGGCTCTCAGCCCGGCAGGCGGCTTCCCAGGTGTATTGCAACAAGGGTTTACCGGTCTGGTCGAGCAGCAACTTGCGCGGCAGCCGTGACGACTGCAACCGGGCGGGAATGATGCCAATGACTTGCATGGAGACGTCCTTGTCGCCAAATGTCTAATGCCGGAGGGAGCGATCAGTGGTCAGTAAAAGCAGTGGTCCGGGGTGGCACGCCCTGAGTTACTCGAAGGGCGTGGCGAGTATTGATTCAGGTGGATCGTTTGCCCAGGAAAGTAATTTGAGAATATCCATTCGGTGGGCGTCGAAGGGGTGATTGTCCAACGGTCAAAACCACGCCTTTCACAAAGCCTCAGGGCGTGCCACCCACCAAGGCTGTGCAGGCGGGGTTGTAGCACAGCTTCGTGATTCTGTCAAAAACTCGTTAAAATCACGCTCAAATCACTGGTCAGTTCTTGCGTGCGCGGTCCAGGCATACGAATTCCAAGCACAATTTGACAAAAACTTACAATGGTTGATCGGAGCCCGTTATGCGACCGAATCCGTTCTTGACGGTTTGGATAAGCCCCCGAGAAACGGTGCGAAGAATCATCGCGGAAAATCCAGAGTTGCACGTTATTTTGCTGGCTTGCTTGACGGGTGTAGTGGAGACACTTGACCGCGCTTCTGGTCGGAACGCCGGAGATAAGTTACCGATGGCTTCTCTCATCGTAATCGTGTGCGCTGGCGGTCCCTTGGGCGGGTTGGTTAGTTTGTGGATCTCATCACATCTGATTCGGTGGACCGGAGGTTGGATTGGGGGAGTAGCGACTCGAGAACATGTTAAGACGGCCATCGCCTGGGCATCGACACCTGTCGTTTTCGCATTGCCGCTCTGGATTGCAAAACTATTGTTGTTTGGTTCCGAAATGTTCACCGAAGAGACTCCTCGCCTCGACGCCCACCCAATACTTTTGATTCCGTTAATCGCAATGGCGTTGATAGAGGTGGTATTAAGCATCTGGAGCCTTGTACTCCTCTGCAACACGCTCGCCGAGGTACAAAGTTTTCCGTCCGCATGGAGAGGGTTAGCAAATATCATCCTGTCTGGAATAGTAATTATACTAATCATCATTCCACTTATAGTGATCGCTTTCTTTGCGATGCACGTTGCGATGGCATGACATGATCGATGGATTCCAAGCATCTGTCGAATATCGGCGCATGCCAGCGATCTAGATGCGAATTTGGAGGCAATTGAAACCGATGCGCGTGATTCAATTCGAGATCCCCGGCTCCGGACGGCGGGTGGGGGTTATTGACGGCCAAACGGTTCGCGACCTGACTTCGGTCCGACCGGGGATGACCCGCGTCTATCAGGCATTCGCGGCCGCCCGGTATGCCGATCAGCCTCTTGATACGCTTCTTGCGAAATTGGCCGCCGCAAGCGGCGTCGCGACACTCCCGTATGACCAACTGCTCGAAGCCGCGCCGGGAGAAGGAAAGCCGTTCCTGCACCCGCCGCTCGATTACGAGAACCCGCACCGTGTGCTGATCACCGGCACCGGGCTGACCCACACCGGGAGCATGCAGTCGCGCGACCAGATGCACGCAAAAGCGAAAGCCGACAAAACCTCATCCGAGCCGCAGAGCGATTCCGCGAAAATGTTCCAGATGGGACTCGAAGGGGGCCGCCCGCCGGCCGGCCAGCGGGGCACCGCTCCCGAATGGTTCTACAAAGGAAACGGCTCAAACCTGCGGGGACACCATGCACCGCTCGAAATTCCCGCTTTCGCGCTCGACGGGGGCGAGGAGCCGGAACTCGTCGGCTGTTACATCATCGACGACGACGGCGTGCCGCGGCGCCTCGGCTTCACGCTCTCCAACGAATGGTCCGACCATGCCACCGAGAAAATCAACTACCTGTATCTGGCCCCCTCCAAGCTGCGCGTCTGCTCGATGGGTCCGGAACTGGTCACCGACTCCGACTTCCAGGAGATCACTCTCCGCTGTACCGTTCATCGCGGATCAAAGCAGTTGTATGACAGCGGCGAATTGAAGAGCGGCGAGAAGTTTATGTGCCATTCGCTCGCTAATCTCGAAGACCATCACTTCAAGTATCCGCAGCACCGAATTCCCGGCGATGTGCATCTTCATTTTTTCGGCACCAGCAAGCTGAGCTTCGGCACGCGCGACTGGAAGTTTTCGCCGGGGGATGAAATCCGCATCAACGCTCCCGGGTTCAGCGCATCGCTGTGCAACACCGTGAGCGCCGGTGACCCCACGGCCGGCGAGCCGATTCGCGTCAAACGGGCGTGAGCGAACGTCTGGCGATTTTTTCACACAAGCGAGCTTGACGGCACACACATATCGTATTACGATATATCCGTAGTGGATATATCTGATCGGTGAAAATACATAGAGGCATCTCGTGAACTCCTTACAGCGCGGAAAGCGGACCGAGTCGATCAATCACTCGGAGTTTCTGATTCTGCTCGCCTTGGCGGATCAGGAGCGACATGGATACGGCATCATGCAGGAGGTCGAAGAGCGGTCGGCCGGAAGCGTGCGGCTGGGCCCGGGAACGCTCTACGGTGCCATCAAGCGGCTGCTGGCGGCTGGATGGATCGAGGAGTCGCCAAATCGGCCCACGTCGAAGAACGACGATGAGCGGCGGAGGTGCTATTACCGATTGACGCGTCAGGGGCGCTCGATTGCCGTTGAGGAAGCGGAGCGCTTGGCCGTTCTGGTTCAGGTGGCGGAGTCCAAGCGTCTGGTGCGTGGCAAACCGGTAGCGGGAGCAACCTGATGAGCAACACTCCGCGAATTGTGGACATCTCGGTTCGCGTCTACCGGATGTTGATTGGCATTTATCCAAAATCTTTCCGCGAACGGTTTGCGGATGAGATGACGCAGGTGTGCCGAGACTTGATATCGAATGCGTGGCGAGATCGGGGTACCGCCGGAGTGATACGAATCTGGTTGCGAATAATGTTCGATCTTCTCTCGACTTTGCCGCGAGAGCACTGGGCCCACCGGTCAGGGAAACTTGAAATGAGAACTGCTGCCTTTGCTGTTTTCTCCATCGCTTTTTCCGCGTTTACTTGTCTGCTTCAGATGGTGGTGATCGGATTCCTGTTCGCCCTGTGGAGGTTGAAGGTCGGCGAGTTTCCTCTCGGTATGCCTCTCTGGGTGGAGGTGGTGTTGGTGTTTGTTCCTTCTTTTTCAACCGGTTTGATACTGTACCGCGTGAAACCGTTTTGCGGGCCAGCCATTACGGTACCCTTGGGAATTGTGTTGTTCTGGGGAACAGCTTCGCTCATGGAGGAGCGCATAACGTGGTGGATTCGACTGGGATTCGTCGGAATTATGGGACTAACGGCGGTTCTAGGCAGTGTGGTCTCCGCCGCACTTTCGCGGCGACGTGCGAATCCGACTCCACCTACAGGCCTCCCGTTGTCATCTTGACGGGCCGATGACCTTTCTGAAGGCTGGAGCGCTTCCGACTCTACTGATCGGTCCGGCTCTTAACACCCATTCCTCTGAGTTCATAACTTTCCCGATCGTCTCTTGGCTCTCCTTCGGGCGTGTGATACTCTTCGTCCCAAAGGAGCAGCCATGGCGAATGGATTCCTGGGGTACAATGCATCGTTCATGCTCGACGTGGTGGTCTGCGCGCTGATTCTCGTCGTGCCGGTGCTCCTCGCCAGTCTGTATCTCGTAAAAGTCCGCCGCAATTATTTGTGGCATCGCAATCTGCAGATCTTTCTGGGAATTGCGTTGTTGGCGGCGGTGTCGGCTTTTGAAGTCGACATGCAGATCGTGCACAAGGGTTGGGAAAACATCGTCAACAAGCCGGGGGAGACGCCCCTCTCGGCCGAGATGATGACCATGGTCCGCACGGTGCTGCGGATTCACCTGATCTTCGCGATCTCGACGCCGATCCTCTGGGCCGTCACGCTGACGCTCGCACTCAAACGGTTTCCGTCACCGCCGACCCCCTCGAGCCATAGCCGAGTACACAAAACGCTCGGCTGGCTGTCGACCATCGATCTCGTGCTGACGTCGTTCACCGGTTTGATGTTCTACTACGTGGCGTTCATTGCGGGTTAACAACGCAGGCTTCCGGTTTTCAGGCCTCAGGTTATCACGCTTCTGGCTTCGGGCAAAACTTTCACGACGAATGCTTTGTTGCACTATACTTACTTACCCGAATCCCGACCGCCTGAAGCCTGACTACCCGCACTACTCCCATCGGCTGCCGCAGTCCTTCAATCCGAAGGTGCTCCGCGCGTAGAGATACGTTTCGACGCGCATCGCATCGAACGGCGATTCCAGTTCGACCACCGTGCGGCGATACAGTCCCTCGTCGACCCCTTCGACCTCATCGAGTGTTTCGAGGCAGGAAGCGTCAACGTCCCACACTTCTCCTTCGATCGCCGCACCATCGTGGTCGACCACTAATCCAGGGTAGCTGCCGCAATTGTAGAGGCGGTACTTCGGTCGAGTTCTCGCTTCCCCAAGGAATCTCTGCCCGTGCAGAAACGGAGCTCGGCTATGTCCGCGCTTCAATGTGCCGTAGACGAAGATTTTCACAGAGATGATTGTGCCACGACAGTTCCATGGAGAACAGCGAGGATACAAAAACCAGAGGTCGGGTCGTCACAAAAGAAATAGGGCGGCCGAGTGCAGTTGCGACACCCGGCCGCCCTCTCAGGAAGATGGCAGCACGCTGTATTGTCGTCGTCCACGGGTCGAATCAGACCGGCCCGCTCGACAGGCTCACTCTCCGTAGAACTTGGTGAGTTCCTCGAAGATGAGCGGTTCTCGGATCGAATCGCTGGCCAGCCGCGCTCTCACGCGCTGGTTCCCTTCGACCTGACCCTTCACAATGATGCGATAGACGGCGGTCTTGCCAGGATCGAGTTGCCCCAATCCTCGGAAGACGATCAACCCGTTCTCCGCTCGGAATTCGGTCGGTCCCTTGGCGGAGAGGAATTCCAAACCGCCCGGCAGTTCGCACGAGATACCGACATTCTGAGCCGGAATCGTGCCGTCGTTGCGGACATGGACTTCGTAGGCGGTCTCGACGCCGACTTCGACCGGATCGTCGAGATCAACCAGTTCGAGCACCAGCGATGCGGAACCGTCCACGTGCGTTTCGAGTTCCCCTTCGCTACGGGCGCCGTTCTCCGAAACCGCGCCGACCAGGTGACGGAAATCACCCATTTGCGAAGCGGTCAGTTCTGTCTTCAACTCAGTCCGTTCTCCGGCGGCGAGATGACCGACGAACCACGTGATGGTGCGGCTCGACTCGTCAAACTTGCCCCCTTTGTCCGCCCGGACGAATTTGAATCCTTCGGGAACTTTGTGAATGACCCGGACGTTGTTCGAGTCCGCCCGACCGTCGTTCAGAACGGTCAGAGCAAACATGGCATTGCGTCCGACATACCGCAGGCTCGGCCCCTCGATTCCGACTTGCAGACTGGGAGCCACGACGGTGACGTAGCTAGTCGTATCCTGCACAAGATCTCCCTCGGCCCGGGCACGGATCTGCACGGCCTGCTCGCCGCCGGCAACCGCCGCCAACGCCAACCGAACATTTCGCGATTCGCCGGGACCGAGCGAGCCGACTTCCATCACGAGCTTTTGCCCGTGGGCATGCTCGAGACCCGCCGGCACGATCGCTTCAATTGCGACATTGTGCGCTGTTCCAGTACCGGGGTTCGTCACGGTAACTTCCTGCGAGGCAGGGTCGCCGACCATCACTTCCTTCGGACCACGTGCCGACACAGCCAGCAGCGGTTCTTCAACCCGGAAGACGTTGGAAGCCGTCCCAGTGAATCGCACGAAAGCGGTTGTCTCGAGTTCACCTCGCTTGCTCGGAATCATGCTCAACCGAATGATCTGCTCTTCACCGGCGGCCATTTCCTTAATGGCCCACGACAGATGATCGGCGCTTTCGCTCGGTTGCGGATCGGCCGCGGTCAACCGCACAGTAGCCGGGAAGTACGCATCGACGGCAATGTCGTGTGCAGCAACTTGTCCGCGATTCTTCACGAGCAACTCGCATTGGCATTCCTGCCCGACATTGATATCGCTCTTCTTGACCCATTCCACGGTCACTTGCGGTGTCTGGCTGTCTGTATGCGAAGACGGGTGGCCGAACGTCGCCGCGGAGATCCGAGGTTCCGTCCGCGAAGGAGCCGAGGGAAGCGACGGTGCAGTCCGCTCGGTTGTCCGCGGTGCGGAAATTGACGATGGTGCAGGAGGAACCTCAGCCGAACCTTCGTGGCTCGGAGCCGGAAGTTCCGGGATCGCCAGCTCGTCGAGTTCCGTTTCTGAAATATCGAGATCGCGAGCGTCGGCCTGTGTACGTCGAATGTGACTTTGCTTGCGCGTTGTGCGAGCCCGTTCGTATTGTGCGTTCGAGACCGCGGTACGCGTCGCTTGCGGTTTAGCCTGTGTGGAGCGTGCTGCAGCCGACTGCGACTCGAACTGACGCGATTCGTGGCGTTGTGCCGAACGCGGGTCTGTTTGCGTCGGTTGCGCTGTACCCCGAACTTGCTGAATCTTGCCGCTCTCCGATTCGCCCATCTTGCGCTCATGATCGGCGTGCATCATCTTCGCGGGATTCGTGTCGATGGGAGCAAAACCGCCGGCCTGTTCGATCTGACCGCGGCCGCCTTGCTCCATACGCCCCGTGACCGTGCTCGCCTTCCGATCAATGTTTCCGGGCAACCGGGTCGGCTCTCCGGAAGCAGCCGCGGCGGGAGCGAGTTGAAAACGGCTCGCGGTTCCGCTCGGCTGCATGCGCGGCTCGCTGCCGCTTAGCTGCTGAATCTGGTTCTGTTCCGGTTTGCCGACCTCACGGTCGTATTCCGCATGCATCATGGCGGACTTTTGCGGCGGATTAAAGAAGCCCCCCATCTGTTGAATCGATTCGCCGCTCAACTGCTGAATGTGGTTTCTCTCCGAATCGGAATCGTTGCGGCTGAATTCCGCATGACTGAAGTTCGAGTCGCGGATCACACGGCGTCCGTTCTCGGTGCGGACCTGCGTGTCGATGCCTTCATCTTCAAAACCAGCCTGCATGACAGGTGAGTTCTTCAAGTCGGATGCTTCGGCCGCTGCAGGGCGAACTGCTCCGCTGCTGCCCTTCAACTCTTCCGTGAATCCCGGCTTTCCGGACGCTCCGGTGGAGTCGGACGGCTTCGAAGCTGCTGACAGGGCGGGCCCCCGCTGACGGGTGTATCGAGACGGTGGTTGCTTTTGTGGCTGTCCCTGGGCCTGTGTGGCAGCGGCGGTCGATTCCGCTTCGGCCGTCGACGCCGCTTCATCCTGATCAGCCGGCTTCGGCTTGGCGAAGAAAGTGTTGGTCGTGGGCTGCGAAGGTTGCTTTCCTTCGTAGGGGTAGCGGCTTTGACCATAGAAGCGATCGCCTGCCACCGCGTGACCGAGCACAAGTCCGACGATGCCACAAGATGCGATGATCCACTTCCCGCTTCGCATCCTAACACTCCTTCAAGAACTGTTTTGACCGCTTTGGATATTTGGGATTGCCCCCTCAGCCGGCGTAATTCCCGCCGACTGATTCGTCTCGCTGAACGCTTGACGACGGCGCTTCAAGGAGCGCTTGTCAAACTGTATCGGTTGTAATGAAGGAATTACGTGAGACGATTCCAACGCCTGTATCAGTTTTTCGGAACAAGGAATGCTTTCCGAACTCGTGTGTATGCCACAGGAACCGCATACTTTGCTTTAGCGGAACGACATCCACAGCGGGGTTTTCAAAAATCCCATAACTGGCCAATCCTGAAGGATTTCGGGAATTGCATTCCAGCCTCAGTTAGGGCAGACTGCTGGGGAACGGTCAGCGTCGAAACCCAAGTGGGCTCAACCCAAACAGAGAAGGGGTAGACGATGTGGTGCGGTCGAACGGCGCGCGTGTCAGTAACATCACTAATACTGGCAATCTGGGGAATATGGATGAACAACATACCTGCTTCGCCGGGTGGAACGGCTAAAATCCTCGCGGGAGAATATGACCGCCCGGCGGGAAACCCGTATCAGAGCCGCTCCCCGATCATCGCTGAGCATGGGATTGTTGCGACCAGCCAGCCGCTGGCGGCACAGGTCGGGCTCGACATCCTCAAAGCCGGCGGCAACGCCGCCGACGCCGCCATCGCCACAAATGCGATGATGGGGCTCGTTGAGCCGATGAGTTGCGGGATTGGTGGCGATCTATTCGTCATCTATTGGGACGCAAAAACGCAAAAGCTGTACGGTCTCAACGCCAGCGGCCGAAGCCCGTACGCCCTCAATCGAGAAGTTTTCAAGGAGAAAGGGCTCGACGATATCCCGGGAAACGGGCCGCTCTGCTGGTCGGTTCCGGGCTGCGTCGACGGATGGCACGAATTGCACAAGCGGTTCGGTTCTTTGCCCCTTTCGCGCCTTTTACAGCCGGCGATTGAACATGGTGAAAAGGGCTTCCCGGTCAGCCAGCTCATTTCGATGGCGTGGGCCGGCTCCACGAGAAGTCTCTCGCGCTATCCGGATTCCGCCGCGACTTACCTCCCCGGCGGACGTGCCCCCGAAATGGGAGAGATTTTCCGCAACACCCGATTGGCGGCTTCGTACCGCGCCATCGCCGATTCAGGCCGCGATGCCTTCTACAAAGGAGCGATCGCCCACAAAATCGTCGCGTACAGCGAAGCGAACGGCGGTTACTTCAGCCTCAAAGATTTTGCCGACCACACATCCGACTGGGTCGAACCGGTTTCGACGAACTATCGCGGATACGATGTCTGGGAACTTCCGCCGAACGGACAGGGAATTTCGGTGCTGGAGATTCTCAACATTCTTGAAGGATTCGACCTGCGGGCAATGGGACGCGGCAGCGCCGACTTCGTGCATCTCTTTGTCGAAGCGAAGAAGCTCGCCTATGCCGACCGCGCCACCTACTACGCCGACCCCGCTTTCGGCCCGCTCCCCGTCGCGGAACTGATCTCAAAAGAATACGCGGCCAAGCAGCGAAAACGGATTGACATGATGAAAGCCGCCACGCAGGTCGATCCCGGCGATCCCAAGCTGGCGAAAGGGGACACAATCTACCTCAGCGTCGTCGATAAGGACCGCAATTGCTGCTCGCTCATTCAGAGCAATTTTGCAAGCTTCGGATCGGGAATTGTTCCGGGGGACGTCGGCTTCGTGCTGCAAAACCGCGGAGAACTCTTCAGCCTCGATGAAAAGCACGTCAACCGGCTCGAACCGCACAAGCGTCCGTTCCACACCATCATTCCGGCCTTCGTAACGAAAGACGGCAAGCCATGGTTTTGCTTCGGGGTGATGGGGGGCGACATGCAGCCGCAGGGGCATGTGCAAGTCCTGGTGAACCTCATCGACTTCGACATGGATGTTCAGGGAGCGGGGGACGCGGCCCGCGTGCGGCACGACGGCTCACAGACCCCGACCAGCCGGCCAATGCGACCTGATGGGGGAGAGGTAGAGGTTGAGTCCGGCATCTCCGATGCAACGATCGAAGCACTCAAAGCACGCGGCCACAAAATCCATCGAGGCAAAGGGGGCTTCGGGGGCTACCAGGGTATCCTGATCGACCAAAAGCATGGCTCGCTCCACGGCGCCACGGAAGTCCGCAACGACGGCGCCGCAGTCGGGTATTGAACGAGAATCAGGCTTCGGGTCGTCAGGCTTCCGGCTTCAGAAAAACCGCTTTCCTTCCATCATCGGTCGGCTAGGCGAACGATTTTCTCGCTATTGCCGGTCTACGCGCAGCTTGCGACCCTGCTTCGAGCCGGTGGAAGCGATGACGTTGAGGTGCGGCTGCATTCCCGGAGGGTTCGGTGAGGTGTGCATCGGCGGCACATCGACTTTCTGAATGGGACGAGGCGCAACCCCTTCGGCCACGCGGGCGGGACGGAAGTGGCTTTCGATCAATCGACCGAGTGGACCATCGAGCAGGATTGGGAAGAGGGCGACGCTCGCCGCCAGAGAGGTAACGACAGACGCCGCCATCAATAAGCCGAAGCGACTCACCAACAGCAGATCGGCCGGAGCGAGCATCAGCAAACCCAGACTGATCACGGCCGCGGTCTGCCACATGGCCGGGCCGCATTGCATCAGGGCTTCGGTGCACGCTTCGCGCCGCGGCAAGCCCTGTTCAATGCCGTTGCGGAACCAGGTCAGCAGGTGGAACGTCCCATCGACAGCCAGTCCGAGCGCCACCGAGGCGGTAACCATCGTGCCGATGTCAACCGACCAACCAAGCCAACTGATCAGCCCGAACACCATGCCGATGGGGAGCACGCTCGGCAACAGCGCGAGTGTTCCCGCCACGGGGCTGCGGAGCTGAAACGCCATCACCAATCCGATGACGATCAAGGTGATCACGAAGCTTTTGATGAGGCTTTGGAGCACGGCCTGCTGCGTGCGGACAAACAGCGGCACCGTACCGGTGACGATGTGCCCCGCTCCAGCGTGTCGCTTGAGAGTTTTCCTTGCAATCGCATCGAGCCGGTCGGTCAGACTGGCGTAGTCAAGGTCTGCCAGAGTCGTCACATGGGCGGAAATGCGCCAGAGCTCGTCGGAAGCCGTGCAGAGCCGACCTGTAGAGTCGCCCGGTAGATCAGCATCACGAGTCGTAACAACGAACATCGACTTGATTGCGGAATCCTCGGACTCCTTCAGGGCCGTTTCCACCGCGCTTGCCTCGCGGTTGAAGCGGGCTCTCTGCACGAAGCTCGCGCTCTCGGGAAGGACCTCTGCCTGTGTGCGGAAGTCGGCCAGCGACAAGGCGCCGCTCACGTGCGGTAGCCGGCGTACTTCGTTTTCGATCTCGCGGACCAGTTCGATACGCTCGGTAAAGTTCAGCCGCCCCTGGGCATCTGCATTGAACCGGACAATCATCTCCAGCGGCATGATTCCCGCGAGCTTCTCCTCGAAGAAATGGAAGTCTTCCGCCACGCGTGCGTCCTGCGGGAAGTAATTGATCACGCGTGATTCTGTGTGGAACCAGCGAAGTCCGTACATGCCGCCCGAGAACATCAGGAGACAAACAACGATCACAGTCACCCGCCGCTTTAAAATGGATTCTGCGATCAATTTCCATTCAGTTCCGTCCGCTTCAATCACTTCAGGCAGTGACGAAGGCCAGAACTGGAGCAATGCCGGAAGTCCGTATAGAACGAGAAACAATGAGATCAAACAACCGATCGCCCCATACCAGCCGAATTCCTTGACGGGCGCCAACGGACTGGACGTGAGCGCGAACAGTCCGATCGCGGTCGTCAGGCTGGCCCACACGCAGGGCCGACGCGCCATTCGGGTCGCCTGCACGACGGCGTCACGAAAGTTGTGATGCTTCGCGTGACGCCAATAATTGACGACGTGCATTGCCGCGGAGATCGTTACGACCCACAGGAGCGTCGGCATGACGATCAGCATCATGTTCATGCTGCCGGACGTGGCGGGGACCAATGCCACCGAGGCGAGCAGGGTGTAGGCTGAGACAGCCAACACAAACAGGCCGAGTTGAAAGTTGCGCAACACCACCATCGCAATGAGAATACCGACGAGGGCGGAGAGCAAAATCACCGAACGTCGATGCGGCTGCGTGATCGAAAACGCTTTGTTCCACGCTGCGGTGTGTATTTCGGCGTTCAGGGCGGTGGCGGTAACAGCATGACCCGCGAGATGCAGTTCTTCAGGACGAATCCCGACTTCTGCCGCCGCAAGGCGAATCTTTTCCAACGCAGCATTCACGTCAGCCTGGCCAGCTTCCGACAACGTCAGCGCAACCGCGACGGGAGAGCCGGGAACGAAGAAACAATCCGCGATCAACGGTTCCGACTTCGAATTTTCCGCAGCTTCGGGAGCGCGCAGGCTGAGTGCTAATGTCCGCACGTTTTCAACCTGCGCCGCGTCGAATTGCATCCCCGGCCACGACAGCTCGAAGTCGACAGTCCGCGTTTCTGCCGATGCACTCGGTTCATCTTTTTGAGTCGCGGCGACTGCATTAGCGTCGGTGGTAACCTCGATGGTCACGATGCTCCGGTGCGCGGCGATTTGCGCCGGAGTCATCGTCAACAAGCGGATTCCATATTGCTTGTCTGCAGCGTCGAGAAGCATATTGACCGTTGACTGCTGGCGGGTGCGGCCTGCTTCGGTCAAAGTCACTTTCATCGTTCCACGACCAATCAACAGACCTTGCAGCGATTCGACCGCCTTATTCCGGTCGACCCCTTGAGCCGTCATCCGCTCGATGATCTCATTGGGTGTCACGACCGTGGCCACTTCCGGCAAACCATTCCGGCGATGTCCGTGATCGTCAGGAACACCTGTCAGCCGTGCGGCGAGCTTACCAACACGTGGATCGTACAACGAACTCGAATCCCATGAGATCAGCACGTGGTCGTCAGACTCAAAGTTTGTCTGGTACCAGCTGAGAACCTGCGCCTGTGGGTCGGATGCGGGGAGCCAATTCTCGACATTGTTGTCGAGACGGACCCGCTGCACCGACCAGATCGCGGGGGGAATGAGAAATAGCAGTCCCAGCAATACCCACAAGGCCATGCCGTTGCCCCACGGGTCGCGTCGCTCAAAGAAGTGCGTCATATTTGGCGAGACTCTGTGCAACGCGAAACCGGAAGTGAGGCCGACTTCGGGTGCAAAAAGGTGCAGAAACGTCGTGTTTGGGCGCGTCGGCGTCACCAAGACAGGCCGCGCAGCTCGTCTCACCGGCTTATCGACAAATTGGGGAATCGTACTTTCCGACCGCTTTTCCCCAAACCGACTTACGGAGGAAGATTCTCCCGAAACATTGGATGCCGACGAAGATGTGGAGTCGTACCAAGACGGGAGCTGGGGGGCACACATCGACCTGGAAGTTTACGGTGAGTTTGCGGGCCCCAAGTCGAGACTAGGCCTTTGTGGGGTCGAAACCGCGGGCCAGTTCCTCATCCCATTCGTCAAGCAACGGCCAATCGATGGCACAGGTGCCAAAATCCGCCATGTGGAGATAGGTCTTCAGGCGGTCGATGGTTGCCTGGATGTGAGCCTTGTCTTTCCGAAAGATCGGCCCGTGGCTTGGAAGCAGCCAAGTGACGTCACTGTCCCGAATCCGTTCCAGCGAGCGGATGAAAGCCGGGATGTCAGAGCCGTGATGAGCGTCGATGTTGCCGACACAGCCGTCGCGGTAGATGTTGTCGCCGCAGAAGAGCAGTTCTCCGAGACGAAATCCCAGCTGACCGTTCGTATGACCCGGTGTATGCCAGACTTCGACCTCCAAATCGCCGACCTGCAAACGATCTCCCTCATCGATGGTCTGTTCCAAACGGATGGTTGGAAGATCGATAGAGATTTCTTGCGCGGAGATTTCGGCGTAGGTTCGCACGCGGTCGCCGGCAAGCAACAACCGTTTCGTTTCCGGGTGGCCGACCGTCTTCGCCGAAGAGAGCAACGTCTTGGCCCGTTTCAGCCCTTGAATATGGTCGACGTCGGCATGCGTGGCGACGAGGTACTTGCAGCTGGAAAGGGCGAAATCCATCTGGCGGATCATGTCGACGATCTCGCCGACAGTGTCTTCGTAGCCGATGTCGATCAGCATCCATTCATCTTTGTCGAAGATCAAATAGACGCAGCAACCGAAACGGCGCCGGGCCTGATAGTTCATTTCGATGACGTGGGGGAATACTTCACGTCGGGCAAGCATGCGGGCCCTCTCTGGCTCGATCTCCCGGATTAGGGGAGATGGATTGACATCAACCAATGAAAATGTGACTGAAATCTGGGATTCCGGCCGGATGAAGTGCTAATCTTCCCGCCGATCAAGCGTTATTTTATTGGCCGACCCGTCGAGTTACAATCCCGTGCAGACGCCCAGGCACCGTTCTGCAGCGGGAGTTTGCTGATGACAACACATCGTAATGTCCGGAGTTCGGGAAGTCTTTCTTTGCTTCCATTTCCTTTGATCAGTCTCCTATCGCTGGCAATCGGTATCGCGGTGCTGCCTTTTCCCTCTAGTTCGAACGCCGACGATCTCAACGTAGAAAAATCGCCACGCAGTCGGACCGCGAGCCGAGATCCCGTGACTGCACAACGACCTGCTGCGCGAGCCCACCAACCCTTGGCAAACACTCAACGCAGTCGCGAAATCGCGCCTCGTTTAGTGCTGATTGAAAAGCAGGAATCGCAAGGAGGAACTGCGATCGTAACGCTCTTTCCCGATGAACTTGATAATGCGTCGGAAGAGGATGCCACGCTCATCCAACTCTTCGCCTTGCCGAAGCGACCTTGGGGCCCCGAACAAACGATAGGTCAACCCAACACGCGGGAAGCCGGTGATCAGAAAACAGCCTGGGCCTCCAACACGACGGATGGCCACACCGAATGGCTACAGCTGGAGTACGTTGAACCGATTAATGCCAAAGAACTGGACGTGTACGAAACATTTAATCCCGGCGCGCTGTTTAAAGTCAGCGTGTTCAACCAGGATGGAAACGAAGTGACCGTCTGGCAAGGCATCGATCCGACGCCCGTCAGTGCCGACAAGGGAGTTTCGAGGATTCGTCTCGATGTGCCGTTCAAAGTGAAGAGTGCGAAAATTTATCTTGATTCGACCCTCGTTCCCGGCTTCAACGAGATTGACGCGGTTGGCCTGAGGGACGCCGACGGCCAAATGCACTGGGCTATCAACGTCAAGGCCAGCAGCACGTTTGCCGCGGGCATCGTTGCACCACTGATGCGAATTCGGAGCGGTGATCTGCTCCGCCTAAAAGCTCTCGAGGAAGAACTGACGCGATTGCGACAGGAAGCGAAACGCGTCCGACAGCTTGAGGAAGAACTCGAACAACTTAAAAAGCAGTTGCGCAAGCGTCAAATCGATAATTCTAGCCGCTGAAGAATCTCGGAACCGCCATCGCAGCGACGGGCGTCATAAGAAATCGACGAAGACCTCGTCCGCGAGAAATTTTCCCTCGCGCGTCAGCCAGATGTGCGATTCGTCCTCGTGGAGCAGGCCCAGCGTCCGGTATTGCGCGATCGTCTCCCCGGCAAGGCAGCTGAGTTCGTACCCTGTCAGCGCGCGAAACTCCTCTTTCTGGATTCCCTCGCGGCGCCTCAACCCGAGCACAATCGCTTCGCGTGCGCGATCTTCGCACGATAGTTCTTCGCTTTCCATAATGGGACTTCGACCGGAGCGGACCCGCTTCAACCAGGTAATGACGCTGCGATGATTCAATTCGCGGCGTCCATCGATGTAACTGGCGGCTCCAGGACCGAAGCCGAAGCAAGGCTGCGCTTTCCAATACACCTCGTTATGTCTGCAGCGATAGCCGGGCCGCGCAAAGTTCGAGATTTCATACTGCTCGTAGCCTGCCGTCTCCAGGTCGTCCATCGTCGCGGCGTACATCTCACGTTCAAGCTCCTCGCATGCACAGCAGAACTCCTCGCGCTGCAATCGCCCGAAGAATTGTGTTCCCTTCTCGAACGTCAATCCGTATGTGGATATGTGACGCGGAGCGAGCTCGATTGCCTCGCGCAGTGTCGAACGCCACAAATCCAGGCACTGCCCCGGCACACCGAAGATCAGATCGAGCGAGACATTATCGATTTTCCGTCGGACACGGTCGACCGTGTCGTACACGTCGTGGCGCCTGTGGTCCCGTTCGAGAAACGCGAGGATGCGATCGTCGAATGACTGCACCCCCAAGCTGACGCGGTTGACTCCAGCGTCAATCAGCACGTTCAATTTGTCATCATCCAGATCGAATGGATTCGCTTCGACGCTCAGCTCGAACCCGTCCGCCAACCAGAACCAGTTGCGGAGTAAATCCATGAGTCGCGACAACTGCCCGGCGGAAAGATGGGTCGGTGTTCCGCCGCCGAGAAAGAGAGTATCGACCAGCCGCGGTTGTTGGAGCCTTTGCAGATCGACTTCGAGCGCGTCGAGGTACTCGGCGATCAGCTCATCGCGCCCCGCGACCAACGTGAAGTCGCAATAGCCGCAACGGTGTCGGCAAAACGGGACGTGAATGTACGCGGAGCGTGGCTCGGGAAAGCGCTGTTTCAAAATCTGCTCCCGATGGCCCTGTGGTTCGCATTCTGTTGAGTCGCTGGAACCGATCGCTCTGCTAGAACCATAGGAGATCGGGGATGGAATGGTCAATCGTTGGCGGGGCGGGGTTGGTTCGCCCAATGGCCGGAAGGATCGCTGCCGCTGACAAGCACCCCCTTCTGGCTCCAATCAAGGTGGGCCCGCACGTCCGCGGCGCAATACCGCAATGTCAGGCCACAGCGGCGTCTTTGGGAATTATTCGGCTCTGACCCGTGCAACAGCAAATCGCTGTGCAGCGAAATCTCCCCGGCCTTCAGTTCCACATAAATCGGCTCGCCGAATCGCTCCACATCCTCGACAGTCTGGTTCAAAACATCCTGGTCGTCATTTTCGGTCAGCCGATAGGTCAAATGCCCAAAATGATGGGTTCCAGGAATAACCCGCATGCAGCCATTCCCACGGTCGGCGTCGTCAATCGCCAACCAGACGGTCACCGTCTTCGAGGGGGTCAGGGGCCAATAGCTGGCATCTTGATGCCAGGAGACTCGTTTTCCGTCCCCAGGCATCTTGCAGAAATAATGCGAGCCCCAGCCGACGACGTTTTCCCCGAGCAGATCCTTCACGCAGGCCACAATTCGCGGGTGTGTCAGGAGATCGTACACACGTCCGTAGCTCCGGTGGGCCGTACTGATCGAATAACTGTTCCCCCCCGCCGCGATCACCCGTGCGAGCAAGTTATCAAAATAAATGCGGTTTGCGGTGCTCTCTTCGTCGTGGAAGATGCGGATGCCCTTGATGTACCCGTCGCGGTTGTATTGTTCGACCTGCTCCGATGTCAGCGTCCGAGGATGTTCGTTCCCACAGCGGTGGAATTTCAGATCCCGAGGGATGGAGTCGATTTCGGAAACATCGGGAGTGATCTTGAACTTGGCAGTCTGTGACATGATTCCCTGACTGTTTTGGGACCGTGGGCCATCTCTGATGCGGATGATCTCCATTCAGTATAGCAGTGGGGATTCTGTCAGCACTCCCCATCGGCACAAATCGGCCCATATGAACCGGGATAGAGCCTGCGGTCTTCCCCATCTCTGCCACCCTTGCATGCAGCCGCCCCCCCCGCCATAGTTGCATAAACCTCGGAATTCGGCCGGTGGAAACATCCACTTCCGTTCAAATCAGCCGGCGATGCGAGGCCTGAGAATCGCTTCGATTTTGAAAGCTGAATGGCACTTATGAAGTACGCCTTGATCATTCCTGACGGATGCGCCGACGAGCCACAAGAGTCGCTCGACGGCCGCACTCCCCTCGAAGCGGCGAACGTCCCGCACATGGACGCAATCGCCCGTGCGGGAATCGTCGGACAGGCGGACCACGTGCCGATCAACATGCCCTCGGGAAGCGACGTCGGGACGATGAATCTCTTCGGCTACGACCCGCTCAAATACCATTCGGGCCGCGCACCGCTGGAAGCCGCCGCTCAGGGAATCAAACTCGGTGCCGACGATTGGGCCATTCGATGCAATTTCGTGACCATTCAAGACAGCAAGATGGTGAGCTTCACCGCCGGTCAGATTCCGAGTGCGCTCGGCCGCGAATTGATCGATTTGCTCCGTGAGGATTCGCGCGAAGACCTGCACTTGGAGTATCACGCCGGCGTCAGTTACCGGAATCTGTTAATCTATCGTGCACGCGGAACGCCGGCCCCGTTCAGCTCCGCTACTCAAACGGTCCCTCCGCACGACATCACCGATCAGCCCTTTGCTCCAAGTCTTCCGCAAGGACCGGGTGCAGACCTGCTCCGCAAACTGATGCAGCGGAGCGAAAGCGTGCTGATGTCGTCCGAGCATAATCGCTCGCGCGCCAGCCGAGGTGAACAACCCGCAACAAGCATCTGGCTGTGGGGACTCGGCAAGTCGCCGAACATGCCCACTTTCTTCGAACGTTTTGGGAAAACCGGCGCGGTCATCACCGCCGTGGATCTTTTACGCGGACTTGGGCGCATTCTCGGTTGGGATGTGATTGAGGTTCCGGGAGCGACGGGATACCTCGATACCGATTACGCCGCAAAGGGGCAATACGCCATCGAAGCACTGAAATCGAAAGACCTTGTGGTCGTCCACGTCGAGGCGACCGACGAGGCATCGCACGAAGGCAACGCCGCCGAGAAGGTGGCGGCTCTCGAACGGATCAACGATGACATCGTCGCGCCGGTACATGAGTTCCTGAAGTCTCAGGGACCGTACCGCATGCTCATCTCTCCCGACCACCCGACGTTCGTGCGGACCAAGACACACAGCCACGGCTATGTTCCTTTCGCAATGTGCGGCACGGGGATCTTGGCCGACGCGGCAGCAACCTACAGCGAGACGTCTGCCGCACAGTCGAACATCAAGCTCCCCGGCTATGAATTGATGCCGCTGTTTTTGAAAGATTGACTCCGACAGTCTTTGTTCCCATCAGGCCAGGGATGTCCCGTCACGACCAGCATCGGTACGACGAAAAAGAACGGACACGAATTCGCCGGAATCTCGTCCGCTGGTACACGCGCCATGCCCGCGACCTTCCCTGGCGGCGAACGACCGATCCCTATCGGATCTGGATCAGCGAAATCATGCTGCAACAGACCACGGTCAAGGCGGTCATCGGATACTACGCTCGATTTTTGGACACGTTTCCGACCGTTGAAGAACTCGCGGCCGCGCCCGAAGAAAAAGTGTTGCGGCAGTGGGAGGGGCTCGGCTATTACTCCCGCGCGCGGAACATTCATCGCGCCGCCAAAGTCATCGTCAACGAGCTTGCGGGGAAATTCCCCAAGGATATTGAGAACCTGCTCCGGCTCCCGGGGATCGGCCGTTACACCGCCGGGGCAATTGCATCGTTCGCGTTCGATCAGGTTGCACCGATTGTCGAGGCGAACACGCAACGACTCTACAGCAGACTGCTAGGATATGCCGGTGACATTCGTTCGACAGCGGGGCAAAACCTCCTGTGGAAATTCGCTGAGGAACTAGTGCCGCGCAAGTCACCCGGCCGCTTTAACCAAGCACTCATGGAACTGGGGGCGACGCTGTGCACACCAATGGAACCGGGCTGCGAGTCGTGCCCCCTCCGCCAAGACTGCACGGCGTTCCGCGACGGAACACAGCACACAATTCCGAATGCCGCACGCCGACCCGAAATCACCGATATGACTGAGGTCGCGGTCATCGTTCGGTCGGGAGGTCGGTTCCTGCTGCGTCGCCGGTCCGCGGGCGAGCGCTGGGCCGGGTTGTGGGACTTCCCGCGCTTTCCAATCGAAGCAGGCACGTTGAGCACAACTCCGAACAAGGATGCGACGCAACCGCCGAGAATTGCAGGCGCATCAACCCGCGCACGAAAGAAACTCGCATTAGCATGCGCGCAACAATGCGCTGCTCCTCCGCTTGCTTTATCGATCCAGCGCGAACTTCAAAAACAACTGCGTGCACAGTCGGGACTGACCATCGAATTCGGCGACGTCATCGCCGAGATGAAGCACAGCGTCACGCGGTACCGCATCCGGCTGGTTTGCGTAACGGCCGATTGCCGGTCCGGCACGATTCGTGAACCAGGCATCCTACGCTGGGTTCCGCCGTCCGGATTTGAGGACTACCCCCTCTCGACGACAGGGCGAAAAATCGCCAACCTTCTATCCAAAAAGCACTTAGGGCAATCCTATCCGGCGGCGATCGGCCGTTGATTCCGCAAGGCAGCACCGCGGATTACCCCGCAACACCCCCACGCCTCCGTAGCGAATTTGCCGATAGTCCGCTGAATTTCCGCGACAGCCCGCACCATTCGGCGATAATAGGGAATAATTGAGAACCGCGATTTTTCCGCCATGCGAGACGAACCGCTGACTGTCACCGCTTCACCCGTTGCGGAGATTGACGTTCGCCCGGACCACAATGTGGTCCCGGACGCGGTCCATCGTGCGCGCGGCAAGAAGCGACGCGATTGGAACAGACGGATTGCCCGTTGGTTCGCCGGCGCGGCGGCGATGGGTTATGGCACATCGCTCTTAGTGCATGCCATCCTCTTGCTTTGCTGTTCGGTGATCGTTGTCGTGGGAGCGGGTTCCGATCAACTCTCCATTCTCGCCGGGCTCTCCAGTCCCGACGACGAGTACCAGCACGGTTTCGATCGCTTGATCGACACGAAAATCGATCTTCCGGACGCCGAGACCTCGTTGCTCACGGTCGCTCCGCTCGAATCGAATTCGCCCGGTGAATCGCAACTCGTCCCCGCGACTCTGGCAGCCAATGCCCTCACGAGCGCGGGGGCTTCGGGTAATGATGGTCAGGAATCGAACGAAGGGGGGGGGCACAAGTTCAAGATTCCCTCCGGCGGTAACGTCGTCCGTCAAGGGAATTTCATCGCGTGGACCGAGCCGCAGGATCCTGCTCCAGGCCAGATTTACACCATCATCCTGCAGATCAATCTGCCGAAGCGGGTGCTGAGCTACCGCTCAAGCGATCTTTCCGGAATGGTCGAGGGGACCGATCATTACCGCCAGGAACTCCCCGGCAACCTGCCGAAGTACCTGCCAGTGAAAAAGAACAGCGTGCAGCTCGAGATTCCGGTTCCCGGCGCATCGGAGCTGGTCGAGGACAAAATCCAGATCCGCTCGAAACTGCTCAACGAAGAGCAGATCCTGAAGATTGTGTTCTAGACTCCGGCGGTACGACGACCTCCGCGGGCTGTTGGCGGAACCGGTTGATCGCCTTGTCGGTGTTGTTTTCGAGACCGTTCAACAGCGTTTCGTCGAGCACTTCGACCACCACCCGCTGTGCGAAGCGATAAATCTCCCAGAAACCAACCTGTACGCCGTCGACCGCTGCATGGGTGAATCGCGCGCCGGGGAGTGACTCCCTGCCGATGGGCTTTGCCACGCGACGACCAGCTTCCGCGGTGCGCCGCTGTACCCAATCAACCGTCCCATCAATCCTCTTCATGTTACCGAGAGAACTGAGGCTGTAATCCCCCACCGTGATTTGCGTCGCATCGACTGCTTCCGCCGCTTCCGCGATCCGGTGTCGCGACGAATGTCGCGCACGCTCATCGACCCGTTCGACGGCCCGCGTCACGGCGAACTTTCCGTCCCGCCCGCCGGACAGGGGAGAGATGACGTCATCGAACAGACTGAAAATATTGACATCGGTAAGCGACAGCAGATTGTAAGCGATATTGTTCATGTCGAACGGGCTCGCGGGCTGGTTAATCGTATACGGAAGGTGCTCGTATTCCGCGAGAGGGTGATAATGCAGCGCCGGCCACGCTTGCAGATCGACATCCTGCCAATACACGGGCTGTGCCGATACTGTTGAGATCTCCTCGGGAGACTCGTAGATCGTCTGCAAAGGCCGTCCGTCAAAATCTTCCGGATCAACCTCGATCCCCACCATCTGCAACAGCGTCGGCGTCAGGTCCGCCAACCGGCAGGGATCGTCGATCCGTGCCCCACGACGAACATTTGGCCCCGAGATGAAGAACGAAGCGTGCATCGCGTCCGGAAACGGATAGCCGTGCATCGTCCCCGGCGAGTCTTTCTGTCCAAAATACCAGCCACTCCGCGCCGTGACGACCAGATCTGGAGCGTCTTCCCGCTCGCGCTCCGCGAGGTTCTCCTGCCAGAGCATGTGCCGCGTGAGGGTCACGACAGCATCCGGGTATTGCGTTCCCGCGGTAATCCGCAGCCATTCCCGCTCGTTATGGTAATACTCTATCAACCGCGGCGTGACATCGCGCGTGATGAGCAACGGATCAGTTTCCGGTACCTCAACTTCCTCGTAGGCCACTCCGCCGTCCGGGCTGCGTTGCACGTTCTTCACAACGGTGTACTTGTATAGCCAGTGTCCCTTGTCGTCGCGCTTGCGGTGGATGACGGCACTCCCGCGATCGACGGTGGAGATCAGCACCGCATCATTGGCGATTTTCAACAGCACGAGGTCGATCGGATGCTGCACGCTCCCATCGGAGTGCACCGCGCGAGTATTTAAGATCGATGCGACCAGATCGACCGGCGGCATGCTTTTCGCAATCCGATAACCGAGCATATCGCCCGGGTGGGGCTCGCCCAGCCAATCGGCCGAATGAAAATGGCCGCGCGGCAAGTAGATCCGGGCCGCTCCGTCCGAATCCCCATCAATGAAGACGAAATCGCGAGAACCGTCCTCGGGATGCCGATTCCAGAATCGATGCTGCCTTACCGACATTCCCAACCCGCCGCCGACCCATTCGCCGTCGGATGAGAGTTCGCGCGTCTTGTGAAACAACTCGTTCGCGATGTCGAAATGTGCCAAGTGCGTGGTACGTCCGCCATGATGCCCGTGATCGCTCACCAGTAGAAAATAAGTGCGGTTCAGCTCGTGCTTGGCATCGAGTTCCGCAACGACCCCGCCGAGCAACTCATCGGCACGGGCGATCGTCCGGCGGGTCATGCCGAATTGCCCGCGACTCAGCTTGTGGCTAACCGAGTCGGTCTCCGGCATCCAGATGATGGTGACCGGTGTATGCCGTTGAAGCAGATGATACCGCGCATAATCAGCATTCGCGTCGTCGATGTAATTCCACGCTTCCTGGGAACGGAAATACGGCATGTGCCTCACAAGGCTCCGCGTCCACAACAGCGGAGGAACTTCAGTCATCATCGGGAGCGCGCCGGTCGCCCAATCGCCGCCATGATTTCTGAGATGTTGATACAACGGCGGCACACCGCTCGTTTGCGACTGCTTCCAGCGGATGCTCTCTTCATCGCCACGAATAATACGAACCGATTCCTCTCCCGCGTCGCGGATGAATTTATCGACACCCTGCGGCGCCAGCAGCCGCGCACTTCGATTGGGCCCCAGAGGTTCGAGGTACGACTCTGAAACAAGCGTGCGGCGACTGAAGCGAACCTGTCCCTTCAACCCATGCCGATCCGAGAAGCAACCGGTCCACATCGTGCCGTTCGACGTAATCGTGTCGGACGGAAACGCCGTGAACGCATTGCTGCACCACGCCCCCCCTTTAAGGAACAGATTGTCGATGTTCGGAATGTGCCCCATCGCAGCCATTTCGCGCACCACGTCGGGTCGTAATCCGTCGAGATAAAATACAACCACCGAGCAACCGGGTGCGGGACTTCCCGGTGTCGCGTCGCGGGATACCGATTCCTCGAAGGTCATCGGCTGAACTTTTGTAGTGCGCGAAACTCGCACGACGAATTCCCCGACATTGTCCGATACGTCGAAGTCGTTGATCCCCAGATAGAGCCGTCCGTCACGGTTCACCTGCCAGCTTTTTCTCTCCCCCACGAAGAACGGTGGACCATCCCCAATCTGGCCGATCAGGCAGTAACAGGGGGCCGGGCCGCGGGCCGCGGCAGGAAGCGGGAAGTTCGCATCCGCGAGTTCATCCGGAAAAAAGAACGTCCCTTTCGGGCCGACCACCACTTCCGGCTGGGCTATCAACCCGCGTCGGCCGGCCGGCACCACACGAACGTTGCCTTGAGCCGAAATCGAGATCGCCTCTCCGTTCCGAACATCAACTCCGGTATCGGCCCAATTGACGTTGCCGGGGATGATCAGACTTTCTGCAAAGAGAGGCGGTCGAACGGCTTCGGAACTTTCCTCGGTCGACTCGCCAGCGAAGAGCGTTGCTGCGGAAAGGGCAATAGCCGCCCAGCAACAGACGGGAATCAACAATGTGATTCCCAGCCGGCGAAGAATGGCTGTGAAATTTCGGCGAGCGCAATTCATCGGAGCGGATCGACGTTGGTACGCAAGGAGCGAGGAGGTAATCGGACTGCGGCGATTCTCGAACCCGGACCTACCGCGAAACCTGACGTCATAACAAGCGGGGCAACGCACGTTCCATCATGCGTTGCCCCGTCAATTTGCTACCCAGGCTTGCGCTTCGCACACAGGCCTCTTGGCGTCGTCTCACCGGGCATCCAGCGAGACGATCCGGCTATGCCGGGTCGTGACGTGTGAGTCGCTACAACCAATCCCTGTCGTTCGACTCTCACGCATGTCAGAATCGTCAGAATCCGGCTTTGGAAATCACGTGAAAGCGGAGTCTGACGCATCCGGCCCAACCGGGACGTCCAAAGTTGCGGCCTGGTTCAACTGCGGTCTCAAGTCCGTCTGGGAAGACCTTGCCGCCCAACCGTAGGAGAATCAGGCTGGCATTGGAGTTACGCTTCGATCACCATCGAGCTGCCATGAAGCTGTTCATCGGAAACTTCGAATTTGAACATCTGCTCTCCCCTGGGCGAAAAGGAGATCTCCCGGAACGTTTGCGCCGGTTGAATGCTGAAATGGCTCCTGCGCTCGCCGTTGCGGCTGAGGAGGGGGATGTGATCTGGAACCCCGAACCGGTCGATGCCGACTTCCCCCGGCACCTTGAAGCGATTGGGCTCCCACACGTCGAATTCACGAATGCCGCGGACCAACGAAGTCATGACGTCGAATTGTGCCCCTGGGGGTGGACCAAAGAGGTTCTCGCATGGGGAAAGCGAAGGGGATGGAACTGTCCCGCACCGGAAATCTCCGCAGTACGCCATGTGAACAGCCGCCGGTTCTCGACGGAATTGGACTGGGAACTTGGAACCGCGCTGCCGGGAGCTTGCCGAATTCAAACGCTCGACGAGCTTGATGTCGCGATCCAGCGCTGCCACGTCGATTCGCGACAAAGGGGGTGGGTTGTAAAGGCGGAATTCGGCATGTCTGCCCGTGAACGAATTCTCGGGCAGAATAACGTGCTGACCGACCCACAGCGACAATGGGCACAAAGACGACTGCACAACGACGGAATGTTGTTCTTTGAACCTTGGGTCGAGAAGCTGGAGGAGGCGGGAATTCAGATCACCGTTCCCCGTGACGGTTCTCCGCAGATCGATGCGATTACACCGCTTCTGACCGGTCCCCACGGAGAGTACCGCGGCAGCCGATTTGCAACGGAGGAAGATCTTCAGTCCCGCTGGTCAACGGCCATCACGGCGGGATTGCAGGCTGCTTGCCGCGCACAACAGGCGGGGTACTTCGGCCCGCTAGGCATCGACGCGATGCGCTACCGGGATGGCTCGGGCAACGAACAGATTCGTTCGCTGCAGGATATCAACGCCCGCTGGACGATGGGGCGCGTTAGCCTTGGCTTACGCCGACTACTGAAGCCGGGCGAACAGGGAATCTGGTTGCATCTGCCATCGCGTTCGAGAGCAAATCCGGACGTCCCGACTCGGGAAACCGAGTTTCTCGGAAATCTTCCGGCCGGAGTTCAGATCATCCGCACCTCCCCATTGCTCGTGGGAGGCACGCCGCCACGCTACCAAACCTTCGCGGTCATCGCACAATCAGCTGGATCGCTGCATCGAGCGGTTGAACGATTCCAAGACTTGCCCAGCAGAGGAAAATAAAAAAAGAGCCGCCCGGTGAACACACCGAGCGGCTCTGAATTGTCAGCAAATTTTCGACACTCGGCAATTAACGAGCCGTGCGGCGCTTCCGCAACCAGCTACCAGCGCCGGTCGCCGAACCGATGAGTGCCCATACCGCCAATGAAGCGGGTTCCGGGACTCCGGAGGTGAAGACGCGAAACTGATCGAAGCCCAAGCCCTTGCCTGTGATGTGCAAGCTGAGGGTTTTTCCGTCTGGCGAGATCTCGAACATGTCGTTGGCGCGGAAGTCAATACCACGGGTATCGAGGCCGACGGTCGGCACGGCACCGGTCGGATAAGTCGTTCCCGGTGCGCCATAGATATCCGATGCATCGACGGCTGCTCCAAAGAGTGCGATGCCGATGATCTTCGTGCTGAAGGTAATCACGGCCTTCGCGGAACTGATTCCACGATCGATGAGGTCGAGATGCACGGCGGTGGAGTTGTACTTGGTTCCCGCCGTCAGAGTTGTCCCCAGTCCTGAGAAATCGTCATTTCCCTTGTATGACCCGGCCGTGCCGTCATGATCCACCGCGAGATCGGACACAATCGCACCGGAGGATTCTTCCCAGACGGAGATTGAGTTGGACTGAAAAGCGCCAGGAGATGCATCGGCCGGAGGGGCAACCAGATTTCCTGTTCCAGTCACCGAAACCACAAATCCCGCAGATGCTGGGGCCGGCATAAGAATGACAGCGGCCACCAATGCAGCAAGCGTAAAGCAAATTTTCGTTCTCATAGAAGATCCTTCTTTCAGGAAATTGACCGGACGGGTTTCCGTCAGAATCCGATTCCTGCCCACTGGGGTGCACATCGATTGAGGCACAACTACGATCCGTCGTGCGTGGTGTTATGAGCGACGATGGTCCGCATCACGCCGACAACGAGTGATACGTTAGATTCCGCGTATCTCCCTGTCAACACCCGATCATAAAATTCCGCGCAAATGTCCCAAAATTCCAATAAGAACCAACGGCTCGATACACACCTAATGCCAGCTAGATAAACGGGCATCTCCAGACCATCGTCAGCTGTAATCCATCTGTAAAAAAAAGAACTATAGAGAATCCAGGAAAGCTTGCGAAACCCAGATCACCCCGTATCTGCCCCTCGACAAGCGGTTCGAGAACCTGGTCAAACAATAAGATCGCCGTAAAACCGACGAAAAAAGCCACCCTGTCTTAGAAACAGGGTGGCTTATGAATCTCGATTTGGAGCGTAATCCCGATCGCTTAGCGAGCTGCTCTCCGCTTTCGCCACCAGGAACCGGTTCCTGTCGCAGCACCGATCAGTCCCCACACTGCGAGCGAAGCAGGTTCGGGAACTCCCGAGGTGAAGACCCGAATCTGATCGAATCCAGCACCATTCCCCGTGAAGTGCAAGCTGAGGGTCTTGCCATCCGCGGAGATGCTGAACTTATCGTTCGCTCGGAAGTCGATACCGCGGGTATCCAGGCCGACCGTCGGAACTGTTCCCGTCGGGTACGTGGTTCCGGGGGCACCATAGATGTCGGAGGCATCCACTGCCGCGCCGAACAGCGCGATTCCAATGATCTCTTTGGTGAATGTAATCACAGCTTTCGCCGAACCAAGCCCCTGAGAGATCGGGTCTAAATGCACGAAAGTCGAATTGTACTTCGTTCCCGCAGTGAGCGTGGTCGCGAAAGCGGACAGGTCATCGTTCCCCTTGTAATTGCCCGGCGTACCGTCGTGGTTGAGCGACAGATCGGAGACAATCGTTCCGGAAGATTCCTCCCAAACAGAGAAAGAATTGGATTCCAAAGCTCCCGGAGAGGAATCGCTCGGGGGGGCAATCAACGACCCGCTCCCGGTAACAGAAACCACAAAACCCGCCGAAGCGGTGGTCGGCGCCATTACCGCCAATGCCACGAGGGTTGCGACTGAGAGGCAAGAAATGATTCGCATGGGAACTCCTTCCGGCTGGAACCAATTTTCAACGATTGGTGCAAACAATGATCGCGAATAACAATGCCGAAGATTGCAAAAAGACCGTGAAATCCAGTGAGATGCGTACTTCGTCCGCGCACAATTCTCCGAACAGCTTACCTGCCCCACATCTCAACGTCAACCACCCAATCACCCAAATCAAACCATAACCCCCGAACACCCCACTCGATACGCTTGAACAGTATGGGCCGGCTCATCCATCGCAATTCGGACGTAACAGAGCAGGAAACAACCTCGATGAATGTCACCACTTTCGCTTCGGACCTTCGTGTCCTTCGCTGAACTCCCCCTCGTCAGGCAGCGGGGCGCTGCCGAGCTCCGGCGTTTGTTCCAAGCAATTGGCGGGCAAAATCCCGAATCATTCGGCCGCTGTCCTTGCCGTAGACCGCTTGCACCATATGCAGCGATTCGAAGGCGTTATCGCTTCCGTGGATGCCCTGAATCTTCCGACCTCCCCGAGCGATTTCATTCAACCGACGACGGGCTTCGTGCTTGAAAAAAACATTCGCGTTTTTGACGAATGGAAATGCGTTCTGGTTCTTACGGTTGGTCTGAGTCGCCGCCTGCTCAACACCTTCGGTATCGGGATGCAGGTCATAGCAGACGACCGCGACCTTCGGAGGGACGATGGTTGTCTTCTGGTGCTGCAGCCAATTTCCCCCGCGCACTTGCCGCATGACCCGTTCGGTTTGCTCGTTGGAGAGTTCTTGAACGTGGAGGATGTGGAACTTTTCGCGCAGCATTTGCAGGGCTGTTTCGGTCAGATCCTTTTCGGTGATGTCCTCCCGCAAGAAAAACACCAGCAGATGCGGAAGGGTGTCGGCCCAGGATTTTAACGATTCCTGCTCCCGTTCGAGCAGCCAGGCATGCCACGGTGTCTGCTTGGGCCAGCGAGCCAGCAGATCGAGAGGCATGTTCCATTCGTGCTGCTTCAAGATTTCATGCAGTTTCAGAAGCGTCACTGGCTTGTCGAGTTTCACCCGCGCCGATTTTGCAACATCCGCGAGAAGCCGGCCGTACTCACGCTTCGGTTGCGGCTCGCTCTGCAAATGGCATCCGCTCGGAATGCCGGAGATCAATCCCTTGTGATAGACGAGGTGATAGGCCAACGAACGGAAGTGATATTCCGGTTGTGGAACGTAAAAGGCCGAATCGTACAGCTTTCGATTCGACAGCAGCAATTGAGCAAGAACCGGCGGGTAGTACGGCATCCCTTTGTACGTCGAGCCGCGCTGGCCGGTGCTGGAGTACACGTCGCAACGGACTGGGCCCGGCTGTTCCGCCGCGAGGGAGATCGCGGTTTCGAGCCCGCTTCCGTCGATCAGTAGATCAACATCCTTCGTATAACGTGCCTCTTCTTCCGGCGTGCGTGGGACATCATCAAACCAGCGCAGCGCGACGGCCGGGACTCCCTGTTCCTCCAGCCGGGTCAGCAATCGAGGGACATCCGTCACATGAAATCCGACGCAATGTTTTTTCCTCGCCTTCCAGCGCCAAACGCGTCGACCAACGGCTCGCCTGAGGGATTGCAGCATGGGTTTCTACTCCGACGGTTTGCACCTACGACGCGAGTTCGCTTGCAGCCTTGAAAGCGGCCGACATCTCTTAAGATACGATAGGATTTACCAGCGGACGTGGGGTGCGAATGGATACCAAATTCAGGGGAATTGCCACAATCCCAAGCAGAGTCACCCGAGTGTCGGCCGAAGGGGGCACTCCGAGACCTTCAAGCAGCGCCTCGCTTCCGTTCAGCCCGGGAAAGAATGTGTTCGACCGTCGATTCCACCATGCTGTACAGATCGGTGTTATCACAGTACTTGCGGGCGTTTGCCCCCCAGAGCCTGCGAGATTCCGCCGCGCACATCTGCAGCAATTGGCGATTGAGAACGGCTTGATCGAATGGCTGAGGGCAGACCAGTCCGCCCTCCGCGCGCTGCACATGGGGCGCGTAACCACAGTTCCCCGTCACAAGGACCGGCAGCCCGGTAAACATTGCCTCGAGAATCGTTGCGCCGCCGGTATCCAGCCGAGAAGGCTGCAACAGCATGTCTGCCGCATTGTACAACCGGGCAACATCGCTTCGCGTTCCGGCGAAAAGAACTCGATCCGAGAGCTTCCATCGCTTGGCCAACCGCTGCATCGGTGCCACACTCCCCTCGCCGACGACAACCAGACGAACTCTCCCCCGTTCGGCTTCCGGGAGGCTCCCCACGGCCCGAATCGAGCGATCGACTCCTTTTGTCCGAAAGCTCGAACCAACCATAAGGAGGAACAGATCGGCATCGGAGATCCCCAGTTCTCGCCGCACGCCCGAGCGAAGCTCGTTTCGATCCGCAGCTGAAACCTGAAGACGTTGCCGGTCGATTCCCGCCGGAAGCACATGCAAACGGGGCGCGGCGGCGGCGTAGTGACGCAGGATGTGCTCTTTCTCTTGTTCGGCGATGACGAGCAATTCGGCATTACTCGCCTTGCCAAAGATTCCATCTTCGAGGTTCAGGTAGGTGCGGTAGCGAGGGAGCCAACGCAAGAGGGTCCCTTTCGCCCGATGAAGACGCTCCGCGAGGCAGGGATCACCGCATCGATAGACGTCCAAGCCGGGCATTTTGCTGTAGCCAACCAGACAATCGAAACTCTTCGACTGCGACGCCTGATGAACCAGATGGCTGAATTCCTCGCTTCGGCCATGATTCGTGCGGGCCGACAACGGGAGAATATGAATTCGGAGGTTCGCGGGGAGCGGTCCGTCCCATTGGCTGGTCAAAACGTGCACGTCATGGCCGAGTTCGGCACAGGCGACAGCGACACGGCGCATCGACCGCTGTAAGCCGCCATGCTCAAAATACTTCTGAATCGCAAACGCGATCCTGTATTTCGGAGCAGGGGTCGGAGTATGGGGGGGGACGTGAACGGATTGTTCCCGTACCGTGAGCATAGTGGAAGCTTCCAGCCCCAGAATGTCATTCGTCATGGGAGTTCGACTCAGTAGATGACATCGCCCCCCGACGATGAGCTTGGACCGCCTGCTCCAAGCAACTCATACGGAACTGCCAGATGCTTCGGAATCAGCGTCTTTCTTCGCCCGATTGTGAGACGGCTGTTTCCGCAGCAGGTCCGTAGTGATGAATATCGACCTGGGAAATGGGCCGACTTTAGGGGTCGTGGGGGATATTCCGCCCCCTCAGGGCAGACACTGAGTGCACGGGTGTGCCGGCACACCAGTGGTTGTCCTCAGCAACGAATCAGCTGAGGTATCCCTGAGTGAATACCCGGCGGGTCACGAAGCGGCACATCAGTGTCTGTATCCCTTGCTCGGTGTTCAGATCACCAAGACGTCACGCATGAAGGGAGGCCGAAGGCCCGACAATCGAGCAGGCGGGCCAAGAAATCACTCCATTGAGGGCCAGCACAAGCGCGAAAACCCGCTTCGCATGACCACATACAGTCCCACCGCAACCAGAGCCTCCACGAGCAAGAACCAGTGGAACCACCCCGCCGACCAGGACCAGTAGGAAACTGCCGCAAGGCCGAGCGAGAGGAAATTGATCCCCATCATGGCCAATCCGCGGCTCGCCCCTTTGGCCTCCTCTGTGGGGCAAGACAAAGGTACGCCGCCACCCGTAAGGCCGGGGATCAATGCAAAGACCGGCATCGCCACTGCGCCCGGCAACAAGAGCAGAAGCTGAGCGACATCCAGGCGCACAGCGAAGGTCACCAGCCCGAAGACGACCAGGGTAGGCAACGCTAACACAAAGAGAACAGCTCGTCGCGCACCGTGACACAATGCCGCCGGCCCGGGGAGAGGTGCCGCGCGAAACATGTCGGAGGCCTGCCACTGTTGCGAGTATTGCACCAGGCTCAGCCCCATCATCGGAACGATTGCCAGATAACTGCCGCCAAACACCAAACCGAATCCGCCGAGCTCGCCTCTTTCCCGGCCAACCCCTTGAAACAGAAAGACCACGGGAAGGGCCATGAACGGGGCAATTGCCGGATACACCCGCAACTTGACATCGCGATCACGAAGGAGGTAGGCCGCCGTCAGAAGGAAGGAGGCGCGCTCGACGGGGTCGCGCAGCCACCAGCCCAGCGGCGGCAGGTCGATCAGATTCTCAAGCCAGCGACGACCGGCCTCTCCACTTGTTCGTTTGGATGTGGAGATGGTCTCGTTCAACTTTTGCAGACCCGATTCGTAGTCGCCAGCCAGCTTGCCGAAGGCCATCCACATGACGAATGCCGTCGTAAGCGCCGACAATACCGTCAGACCCCATGCGCCGAGTTCTCCTGTTCCCGCAATGGCATCGTCGATCCCCGCGAACCAGGCGGGAGGGAGCAACACCATCCCCCACGCCCCCGCACCAATTGCATCATCCCTTTCGAGGCGAATGACCAGTTGCGGGAGAATCTGAGAACAGAGCACCGCACCAACGGAGAGGATCACTTGCGCCGTCGTGATCAACCCATCAAGTCGTTCACGGCCGAACCAGCGGAGGCAGAGTTGGTACACCATGACCACGCAGCCGGCACAAAACATTGCCTCCAGGCCGACCGAGACCACATGCGCAAGAATAAATGGCCACCCACCGGCTGCGGAACCGAATCTAAAAAACAAGCTGGGAAGATTGAAGGCCCCCGCAATCCACAGCGAGACTTGCAGCAGCACGCGGATTTTGGCCCAGAGCAATGCCCGCGGACTGATCGGCCGGTGCAGCAGAATATCGGCCTCTTCTTTATTGAACAGAATCTCACCCGCCGATGATGCCAGGAACATTCCCAAAAAGGCGAATGTCAGAGAATGCAGGTAGACCGACTGCGCGAAGACAGGCTGGTTGTTCAACAACAAAACCATGAACCCGAGCAGGAAATAGAACCCAAGCGTGAGAAGCAGCTTCCGCCCGATGGTTGTGGGCGCATGCTCTTTTTTTTGCAGTCCCCGCGAGGTTCGCCCGCGCAGAAACAGCGTCAGAAAGAGAAGTCGCAGCGTCTTCTCCGGCGAAGGTGCACGTTCGGACGAAGGCGACTCGCCCGAAGATTGGGACGGCGGCTGCGGTGGGAGGGAAGTCATGGCCGGAACGTCTTTGCAAAATCTTCCGCCCGGCGTTCGAGTTCCTGGCCGCCGGTCAATTGGGTGAACAGACCTTCCAGCGTGCCGGCATTGTGCGTTGCAACCAATTCATCCGGCTTGCCATCGAGCAGCAGTTTACCCTTATCGATGATGAGCACGCGGTGGCAGACTCGCTCAACGACATCGAGAATGTGCGAACTGTAGACAATCGTCTTCCCCTCTCGCGCCAATGTCTGAATGAGCGTTTTGAAACCGACGGCGGCGTTCGCGTCGAGCCCGTCGAGAGGCTCGTCGAAGAAAACGACAGGAGGATTGTGCAGCAGCGCCGCGGTAATGACCACCTTGCGGCGCATCCCTTTCGAGTACGCACCGAGCAGCTTCTCGGTGAGTGTTTCGAAGCTGAGATCGAAGAACGCGATGAACTGTCGAATGCGCTCCCGCGCCGCACTCTTGGGGATGCCGTAGAGCGCCGCCACCATCTCCAGATATTCGAGCCCGGTGAGCGACTCGAACACCGCTCCCGACTCCGGCACAAAGCCGACGTGGCGCTTGACCTCGACAACGTCACGCCGCAAATCGAATCCGCAAATGGTCGCCGTGCCGCCGGTCGGCTCGATCATGCCGGTCAGCATTTTGAGCGTCGTCGTCTTCCCGGCGCCGTTCGGGCCGAGGAACCCCACGATCTGGCCGGCGGGGATCTCGAACGAAAGTGCATCGACCGCTCTCTGAACTCCAAACGATTTGGAAAGCTGGTCGAGAAGCACCATCTTCGCTTCCCCCTGAGGAGACGGAGAGGTTGGCGGATTAGATCACGAAGTCTGTCTTGCGGCCGAGGATGCGGTCGATGACATCCTGCGGAAGATCGATGGCCGTCGACGTCTCGCGATTCAGGTCGGTCGGGTTGATCCCGCAATACACCGACCAGGGACCGAGATGCCTCCACCGTCCCGCGCGCTTCGGCTCGTTCGGCAAGACGGGGGTCGTGCAACGATTGCAGCCGATTGTCGAAAAACCCTGAAAGTGCAGCGGATTGACGATGACGTTGTTGTCTTTCACGTACGCGCGCATCTCATCGTCGCTGAAGTTCACAAGCGGGTTGACCCGCAAGCAGTTCATCTCCGGATCGACAGCGAGTATCGGGCATTTTTCGCGTTGTCCGCCGTCGGAGCGGCGGAGGCTGCCAATCAGCGCATCGTAGCGTCCCTTCGCGGTGAGCAGCGGCTCGTTCTTCCGCATGTGGCAGCACTGTGCCTGCCCTTCCGTCGAAAGATACAGCACGCCGTGTTGCTTCGTCTGTTCTTCCATCGTCAACTTCGGCATGAGCGTGACGACTTCGAGTCCGTATTCGCGGATCACCCGGTCGCGCGTATCGAGCGTTTCTTGAAACAGGACTCCGGTGTCGACAAACAGCACCGGGACGCGCGCCTGCAATGAGTGCAACATGTGGCAGACGACGGTTCCAGCCCGTTGCATTGCGGAAATCGCCGCTAGTCGCCCGTTGAAGACATCTTGAGCCCAGCGGATCAGCTCTTGCGGGGTGCGTCCCTCGAACGTCGTATTCAACTCGACGAGATCAGCCTGCGTCAGACGTGCCATCATCCGGTTCCTGTCACTGCAACCACAAGTTGTTTCGATCCCCTCACCGGCCAGGAAATCTCCGGCCAGGGCGATGTCGAGCTTCAATTCTACCGATGACGAGCGCGGGGGCAATGCCGCACGGGACCGATCCGAGACCCCCTGGGAATCGCGACAGGCCAAACAAAAACGGCCGGAGGAGTTCTCCGGCCGTCGAAAGTTCTTTTCCCGACCAATTTACCCGATGAATCGGGTCATTTGGCGGCGTCCCACCACCAGCGTCCTTCGGGAAGCTGCGGTGCTTTGCCACGCGAGACCATGCTCGCCAGCCGGTCCACTTGCACGGCAGCCGCGTTCTTCAGAATCGACATCACGTCGCCCCGAACGCCGCCGGCCACTTGAACCACAATATCCTTGCCGTTGTACACGCGGTGATTCACCACCGAAATCACGGTCTCGGCCGGAGCATATTCCGTCGGGCGGTAGAACCCGTTGCGTGAAAAGACTCCCAGGTTCCAATCGATCCGATCCGCCAGGCGTTCCTGCTCGATGAGCGCGGCCACCAGCGACAGATCGAAAATGTTTTCCAGATCGGCGAAAACCGGGTCTTTCGCGGTCAGGTCGGCAAAGTGCTTGGTGAAGTTCGCCGCGAAGAGACTGTTGGTCGCCTCGGACTGCCCCGTGTGCACCCGCTTCCCCTGATTGGTGATCAACTCGTTTTCCGAAAGACACAAAACCGAAGTCCCCTGCAGGGCAAACACGTCGCGGTTCGGGCTGTGCTGCACGGAATCGCATTTCAGCGTCATCCACCAGCGCAACGCGTCGATCGACTGCGACGAGGTCTGGCCGGTCGTCTTCAGCAGATCAAAGTAGCTCGGAATGTTCGAGCCGGCGCTCATCTTGCCGACGCCGATCAGCTTCATGCGATAATCGGCTTCGACAATCACGCGGGCGACGCGCGAGTCGGTCGGAATGCCGCTGACCTCGATATCTTGCTGGCCAAGCTTCTGCTGTAGCTGGTTCACCCAGTTCCCGACCGAACCGGGATTGAGCGGCCCTTTTGACTGCGAACTTTCAACGAACTGCTTGACCTCTTTCAACCCGGCTTCCCGAGGAACAATCAAGCAATCGAACGCCCCTTGACCCCCCGCGGTGAAGGTCCGCAGCACTGTCACGAAGTCGTCGAGCTGCAACGTCGGGCGACCACTGTTCACGCCGACCGGCAAACCGGTCGCGTTGTACTTCCAGCCTTCGGCCGGGCCGCCGATGACGATTTCTCGCTCTTCCGGATAGACGAAGATGTATTGAATCTCGGAGAGCCCCGCGAGGTGCTTCATCGTCTCGAGCACCGGCTTGCCTTCCGCGAGACGCTTCGCGACTTCTTTCTCCAGACGAGTCAGCGAAACGAGCCGAAGTGAACTCTCGGCAGCCATGTCTTCGTTGAGACCGGCGTTGCGAGCTTCGACCCCCAAAGATTTCAGGATGCCATTTTGTTCTTCACGAGTGAGTTGCGTGAGCAGCCCGGCGGGATCGACGAGAACACCAGTCTGAAACTGTTGGACGTTGCCACCTTCACCACCGGTCGATGACCAGTCGTCGGGAGTCCCCGTTTCCTGCTGAATGAGCGAAATCAGCGGACCAAAGTTAGCCTGCCCACCGGCGAGTGAACTGCGACTCGCATTCTCACGCGAAGTTTCCGACCGATCTTGCGGAATGGGCATCCGGCGAATTGCGGCGGCCGCGGCTTCAAAATCTCCCGCGTCCATTTGTGCTTTCGCTACCTGCTTCAGCAGCTGGGTTTGCTCAGCGGCATTTGATGCCTGCCGGGCCGTCTCCAGCGCCGGTCCGAATTCCCCCGAGGCAAGTTGTGCGTTCACCTTCTCCGAGCGCTCCACGGCGGGATTTTGGACAGCCGGTGTTTTTGCGGCGGGAGCAGCTGCAACAACGGGCGCGTCGTCAGTTTTGTCCTTGGGTCGGGCGATCGCCGCTGCCGGCTGCGCGACAACCTTTGCCTCCTGAGCGGCTTTCGACGCAACCTCATTTTGATTGGTCGAGGTGTCTGTCGGCTTGACCGTATTCGCCGGGCGCCCCATGTAAAAGAGAGTGCCCATCACGATCGCGAAGAGCCCGGTCGCCACCAAAATGGGCCCCATGGAATTCGATCGATTCTTCCGCTGTCCAGAACCGCTGTGCCGTTGGACGTCGCGTATCATCCCCATACTCCTGTTTGTCAACAGACTGATCGGAAGCCGCCTCGCAAGGTCGTTTGTTGACGGACTGTCATTACAACCCGAAAAATCGCGGTTTTCCGACGTCACCGATTACGGCCCCGGAAATGCCGGGAAAACCCGTTAAATACTAGCATCGTCCCCCTTTGCATCTACGTCAAGCGCTTTTCCAGAATTCTCAGTTTCCCCATTTTCTGGCGTGCGGAGTTCTTGGGTTCTTCCGCTTCGGAATACCTTGCAGCCTTCGTACGACGCCGACTTGGCGAGCCGTTTCCCCCCGGTCGACCTATCTGCGAACTGGCATTAAAGTGGGGTTTTCGCGGATTTGGTGAGAACTCGGGCGATCGCCCCAACTGCGGGAAACCACCGCATTTCCCGGTGGGGGGCCGCAGCCTGCCATCCGCGCACCCGAGCTGAAACTCTCCATCCATTCCCTTACCTGGAGCATAAGGTGCCCGAATTGCCGGAGGTCGAAACCATGGTTCGCGGCATTCGCCCGTACGTCGAAGGGCGGAAGATTACCGACGTCCTGGCCTGCCCCTGCGACTGCAAGCCAATCGCCTGTTCCCCTCCTTTCCCGCAAGCCCTTCGACGCATGCGTGGAGTGACGGTGACCCACGTCCGCCGAATCGCGAAACGGATTGTCCTCGAACTTTCCTCTGGGGAAGCGGCGGTGATAGAACCGCGCATGACAGGGCTGATGCTGCTCGCCGATCCCCCGGATCACGCTCACCTGCGGATCGAATGGAGATTCGCGGGAAAGCGAAAATTCAACCGCCTGTGGTTCTGGGATCGGCGCGGCCTTGGAACGCTCCGCCTATATGACATCGCGAACCTGGAAGAGTCGCTCGGCTCGAAAGGGCTCGGTCCCGATGCACTGACAATGACCGAACGGGAATGGAAAGACCGGCTCGCGGGAACCAGACGGCAGATCAAAGTCGCGCTGCTCGATCAGCGGCTGGCAGCGGGAATTGGCAACCTCTACGCCAGCGAAATTCTGCACGTTGCTCGAATTCATCCAGAAGAACGTGCTGATCGCCTTAGTACGGAAAACGTCCGCCGACTGCACCAGGCGGTCGGCCGTGTGTTGCGGTCCGCGATCAAGCATGAAGGCTCCACCCTCAGCGACGCAACATACCGCAACGCGCTCAGCCAGAACGGGAGCTATCAGAACAAACATCGTGTGTACCAGCGCGCGGGGGAACGCTGCCGTATATGCAGAAGGGGGACGATAACCCGCATGGTACAGGCGCAGCGATCGACCTTTTTCTGCCCGGAGTGCCAGCGGATAAGCTGACTCCGAAACTGAACTCGCATAAGCGATGCTCTGCTAGGTTCGCACAACTCATTCCCCGCGAATGATGTTCGAACCGGCGGGACGACGAGGGCTGATGAACTTTGCCCTTTACCAGATCGACGAAAAGATGTTCTAGTATCGGGTGTTATGTCCTATCGCACGCTCAAACGTCTGCTCGGTGAAACCAACCTGGAACGGAAGTGCCTCTTCCTGTTCGGGGCGGGGTTGTTTCTGCTGATCGCCGGAAGCTTTCTGGTTTACAAAAAGCTCAGCGAAGACGTCGTCTACGAGCAAAGCCAGAACACGGCCCGTAATCAGTATTACCCCATCATGTTGGAGAAGCACTACAAGAAAGATGCGGAGGCACTGGTTGACGGTTTTCACGGAGTCGTTGAGGAGATGATCGCCGAGATCAAGCCGGCGGAGTTCGACAGATACAGCTTCTTTTCGGCCGACGTCACGAACCCCGACGGGAGCAAACGTGCCGACGACCCGGTGGACAGCAACGCCATCGACCGGCTGAAGAAGAAGGATGAATCTGAAATCATCAACATCCTGTACGACAAAGGAGAGTACCACTACTACATGCCGGTCTACGCCGGCCAGTCCTGTATGCGCTGCCATGGAAAAATCGGACGCGACCCGCTCGTGAAGCAAGGAGAACTGATGGGGGTCATGAAAATCGTGCTCCCCCTCGATACCACCAAGAAAGCACTCGCGCGGAACAGTGCCATTCTCTTGGCAACGGCGATCATCACCGCATTTCTGGCGATGCTCGCGGCGTACTTCATCGTCCGTTACATCGTCGTCAAGCCGGTCATGCATCTGAAGGACGTCAGCGATGAAATCGCCCGCGGCACACTCGACCTGCGGGCCGATATCCGCACCGGTGACGAGTTCGAAGAGCTGAGCCACGCATTCAACCGCATGCTCCGGCACCTGGTAACCGTGCAAGACGAGCTGCGCGAGGTCAACACCGATCTTGACGCCAAGGTCGATCAGCTCGCGCAAAAGAATCTGCGGCTATACGAAATGACGAAGATCAAAGACGAATTTCTCGCGACAATGAGCCACGAGCTGCGCACGCCGCTCAACAGTATCCTGGGTTTCAGCGACATCCTCGCCGGTTCTCCGAATCTCAACGACAAGCAAAAGCGATTCGTGCAGAACATTCAAACCTCGGGCAATAACCTGATGGTGATGATCAACGACCTGCTCGACCTGGCGAAGATCGAGAGCGGTAAGATGGAAATCGCCGCGGTGGAATTCTCGCTCACCGATCTTATCGAACGGCAAATCGGTTCGCTTGCACCGCTCGCCGAGAAGAAGAATATCAGCCTCGGCTCGGAGATCGATCCCCGCATTCCGCCCCTCATGCAAGACCCGGTGAAGATGCAGCAGATCCTCAACAATCTGCTGTCCAACGCCATCAAATTCACGCCGGAAGGAGGACGAGTCAAAGTCCGCGCTCTGCTGGCGGACGAAAAAACGCTCGAACTCATCGTCGAGGATACCGGCATCGGCATTCCGCTCGAAGAGCAAGAGCTGATCTTCGAGAAGTTCCGCCAGGGGCAGTCGGCCCCCGGCCAGCGCGACACCATGACCCGCGAATACGGCGGCACCGGACTCGGCCTCTCCATCGTCAAGGAAATGTCGATCCTCCTCGGAGGCGAAGTCTCGCTGGTGAGCGAATTCGGCAAGGGAAGCACGTTTACCGTTCGCCTTCCCGTGCGACTCGACGAACAGCCGGAACGCCTGGAGACAACCTTCGGCGGGCAGGTCGTCGGCCTCAACCGTATCTCCACGCGGATTATTGAAGCGGTGCAGAACGACGGCGACGGTGCTGCTACCCGTAGTCAGGCTGATGAGCCGGCGGCGTAATTTTTCGATCTCAGCGCGCGGCCAGCGTCGCGAGAAATGTTCGTACTCCCGATTGAAATTCGCGCCGCGGAACGTCGTTGTGACCGGCTTCCTTCAACTCGATGAATCGCTTGGCGATACCGCTGGATGATTTCTCGGGAGCAGCCTGGAACAATCCGCGGCCGATCTCCAGAGGAACAATGTCGTCGCGCGCTCCATGAAACGATAGCAGAGGACAGAGAATCGAACGGATGCGATCGGACGAGGGGAAGCGTTCGCTGAGCACCAGCCGCACGGGAAGAATTGGATAATGCCACTGCGCGACATCCCCCATTGAGGAGAATGTCGAGCAGAGAATCAGCCCCGCCGGCGGAGTTCCCGCCTGACATGCTTCCGCAGCCAGCCGCACGGCGACCGCACCTCCCAGCGACTGCCCGAACACGACGATTTTTTTCGGGGAGACCTTCCGCTCCTGGACGACATAATTCCAGACGGCGCTCGCATCCGCAGCCAATCCCGCTTCGTCGGGCGAGCCCTCGTTGTCGCCGTAACCTCGATAATCGAACAGAAACACGTGGCAGCCGAGCCCGGTGAAATCGCGGCAATCGTCGACATCATTCACCCGCGACCCGGCGTTGCCATAGAAATACAGCACCACGAACTCGGCACGATCCAGCTCGCGATCACATTCAGCGGGGTTCACCGCGGAGCAGTTATCAGGAAGCAGATGCCAGCCGTGAAGGGTGAGCCCATCGCGCGTAGTCGCCTTGACGGCATGCACTCGCCCATGTGGAAGTCGCGCACGTTCAATGCCGACGTCCGTCTCGTGCGTCGGATGGTAGATCAGGCTCCGCTGAAAGCATGCCATGAGCACGACGATCGCAATGTACGGAAGGAGGGCATAGAGAGCGACGGCGCGCAACAGTCGTCTCCACCAGCGCGGCTTTGACGGCGAAGACGGCCTATCGGCATTCGTGGAATGATCGTCGCTCATACGGCGGTCTCCATGTTCAGCGAAGAGACCCGCAGTTGCTCGAGAAACTCACCGATCGCCGCGCGATACGGCTCGCGGGCGACATGATGCACGTCATTGTGTCCGGCATTCGGCAAAATGAGCATCTTTTTTTCCGGGCCGCGGACGGAGGTGGGGGGTGCGGCGTCGAACAAACGCTGCCCCATTTCCAGCGGAACAATCCGATCTCGCGCGCCATGCACCACCAGGAGAGGGCACGATACATCTGCGATCCGCTTTACCGAGGGGTAATGCTCTCGCATGATCCAGCGGACAGGAAACCAGCGGAAATTCCACGCGGCGGCATCAGGAAGGGTGGAGAACGTCGACCGCACAATCAACCCAGCCGGCGTGCGACCGGAGTTGCAAACTTCCGACGCAAGCCGGGTGGCCACCGCTCCACCAAGCGATTCGCCGAATAGCACCACCTGCTCTGCCGCGATTCCCTGCTCCTCGGTGACAAACTTCCAAATCGCCCGCGCGTCGGCGGCAATATGGTGTTCGGTCGGTCGGCCGGGGTTATCGCCATAGCCCCGGTAGTCGAACAGAAAGACCTCCGCCCCCAGGCTGGAAAGCAAATCCAACTCTGATACCCGGTACCCACGGTGCGCCGCGTTCCCGGGAAAGAAAACGATCCTCAGACGCCGCACATCGAGCGATGCGCCGTCATTCTGGCCGCCATTCGGCGCTGCGGACCGATTCGTGGAAGCGCCTCCGCCTACAGATAGGTTCGGCGGAAGCACGCGCCATCCGCGAAGTTCCAATCGGTCATCGGTAGTCACCCGAGTGGGAATGATGCGTCCGTTCGATAACCCTGCCTGCTCAGGCAGAATTTCGGCGGCACGAAATGGGCGATAGATGAAGTACCGTTGAATTGTGGCCAACATAATGACAATTATTGGCCCATCTCTTTTCGCCGACAACATCACAAGACCAGGCAAACCACATTTTGGAAATCCTTCCCGTACTTGATTTGATGAACGGTCTTGTCGTCCGCGGCGTGGCGGGGCGACGTAATGAATACCGTCCCGTCCAAAGCCGGCTTGCCGCTGATCCCTCACCGTTGGGCGTCGCCAGGGCGTTTCGCGACCAGCTGGGTTTGAGCCGGTTTTATCTCGCCGACCTCGACGGCATCCAACATGGCCGTCCGAGATTCGACATCCACCAATCACTCGCGGAGGAAGGATTTGAATTGCTCGTCGATGCCGGGCTGCGGGACGTCGCCGGGGCAGGGGAGTTGTTCGAAGCGGGTGCCGCGGCAGTCATTGCTGGGTTGGAAACATCCGATGGTCCGGAACATGTGCGTCACCTTTGCACCCTCTTTGGAACCGAGCGAATCGTATTCAGCCTCGATCTGCTGAACCGCCGACTGTTGAATCCCGCGGAAGGCTGGAGGAGCGACGATCCGTATGAGGTCGCGCAAATTGCAATTGATGCCGGCGTGCGGAATATGATCGTGCTGGATCTGGCGGGAGTGGGAACGGGCGGCGGTGTTCCGACCGCGGCACTCTGCGAGCGGCTCAAACTGGAATTCCCGGAATTGCGGCTCATTACCGGCGGAGGAGTGCGCGGCATCGACGATTTGCAGGCGCTCGGCAAGATCGGCGTCGACGGAGTCTTGCTGGCATCGGCACTGCACGCGGGGACGCTCGGCCGCGCGGAGATACAGTCTCTTTGAAGACTGATTATCTCCGCTCGAATGTCAGCGGATGATCCGACTCGGGGTCCGAGACGCGCATCAGAATCTTGCCGTCGAGCACATCGGTCAACAGATCGCCGCACATTTCGGCGCGCCAGCCGATGGTCAGGCGCGGGGGAGGGCCGTTCCGATCGTTGTAAACGTGCCAGCGGACGAGATGCCGCAGATCGGCGCTGGTCGCAACGAGTCCCTTGGCAACATTTAGTTCCGCACAGCGATTCGCGAGAGCGATACCGAGCAACTGGCCGATCACGTGCTCGTCGTCGCTGGTATCGGAAGCGTTCGCCGGCGGAGGAGGCTTCAGTTCCGATTTGGGAATCGCCAGCGCGCGTTCGATGCATTCCAGGATCTCCGGCGCGACGCGGCGATAATCGGAACGGTTCATGTCGCGCGTGGCCGCAAAATCCTTGACCGAGCGCGGCTGGCGGCGCGCCAACTCGACGACCAGATCGTCGCGCAGAATTCGCCGCAAGGGCTTGTTACGCTGCTCTGCGGTGGCTTCGCGCCAGTCGGCGATCTCCTTGACGACCGCGAACTCCCGCGCGGAAAGCCTGTGCACGCCCGGAAGTCGCCGCCATGTCTCACGTGACTGTTCCGCCTCGAGTTCATCAACCATCCGCTGGAATTCGGCTTCGACCCATGACAGCCGCTTGAGACTCTCCAGTGACGCCCGCTGCCGTTCCCAGATAGGCAAGAGATGCTTCGCGTCGTCGAGCGCGTAGGCAATCTGCTCTGGGGAAAGCGGACGCTGCCGCCAGTCGGTTCGCGTCTCGCGTCCATGCGCACGCACATTGAGCACGCGCGAGACGAGCGTCGAATATCCGAGCGGGTAGCTGCGGCTGCGCAACCCCTCGGCCAGTTGAACGTCGACCAGTCGGTTCGGCTTGAGTCCCCCCAGAGTGAGACAAAACCGAATCTCCGCCTGCCCACCATGCACGACAACCGTCGTGGAATCGTCGGCCATGATCCGCCACCAGCTATCGAGACTCCGCAGCGGAAACGGATCGACCGCCGCGCACCGTGTCGGCGTGGCCAACTGCAACAGGCACAACTCCGGACGATACGTGTATTCGGAAACGAACTCGGTATCGAACGCGACGATCCCAGCCTGCCGAATCTGCGCGCAGAATGCCTCGAACTCGTCTTGTTCGACGATCAGTGGACTGTCAACTTCCATGCCATCTGCCTGTTCGCGGCCATGTGCCGGACGGGGGACGAGAGGATGGGCATTGCGCGCAAGCACCAATTGATCGCGGCAACCCGGCGGCAGGTCACGGCGCGCAAGAAGCTGGCCGATCCCCTTTAACCGGCAGTGCGGAATATCTCATTTGAGCTTGGCTGCCGCAAGGGATGGGTGCCGCTCAGGCAAGATCCCGTCTCGCATCGGCGTGAACATCGGACGGACGAGCCGTCCGGAGCAGCTTTGGATCGGGATAGGAATCGTGCGCCTCGTGCAGCACGCGGATATCGGTCGGCTGCAAGGGAACGTATCCCAGCCCCATGGGAACACCAGCCGACATTCGATTCAATTCCGCATCGCGGCGGCGCATTTCTTCGAGGACGATGGGATGCCAGGTCTCGCGGCGCTGGTCAAGCGGGACGTAATTCACCCGCGCCCAATGCCGCAGGCGGAGTTCCCGAATGAGATCCATTTTGGCACCCCGCTGTTTCGACATGGAACAATCCCGAACCCTGGTCGATCTGGAATGCAAACCGATTGCCCGCAACGCCTACAGAGGAATCGACGTTCGACACCTGGCAACGAAAGCGGAATCGGACGGGCCGGCGATCCGCCACCGTCGACAGGAGGGCCGCGCAGTCACACCGCGCAGGATCTGCACATCTCGCATTTCACCGCGAATCTGCCCAACGTGCGCGGTCCGGCTTCCCAAGCGAGATGAAGACGAAATGATCGGCACATCCCGCACAATCGCTGAAACCGCGCAATCACCGAGAATATCGCTGGCTAGGCGATTGTCGGCAACTCGTATCCGTGACGGTACTCACGTCCCTGCAGTTCGACCGCAGCCGGATTGTCGAGAATCGTTTCGTTTTTACCGTCGAACTTCACCGTGGAACGGGTCCGCCAGGCGATATTCGCCAGATGGCAAAGCCGGGTGCTTAAGTGGCCGATTTCAATGTCGGCGGCCGGCTTCTCTCGGGAGATGCGGCAATCGAGAAAGTTACGGACGTGCGACAGTTCCCAACTCGAACGTCCCGCCCCCGCATTCTCTTCGACGACCTTGTTTCCCTGCACGATCTTCCAACCGTTTCCTGTCACGACGAGAGACGCTTCAGTCCCGTAGAAGACGACGCCGAAATCCGCCCCGTCGATTCCCTCTTTCGTCCAGGTGCGGTGCTCCCATTGAATGACGGCATCCGCGAAATCGAATGTGGCGATCTGCGTGTCGGGTGTTTCCTGATCGTCGTCGAAGAAGTACTTGTTCCCGCCGCAGGTGACGAGCTCGGGTGCATCGACGCCGAGTCCCCACCGCGCGACGTCGAGTGCGTGAATGCCGTTGTTGCCGCATTCGCCGGTGCCGTACAGCCAACGCCAATGCCAGTGGTAATGCACGAGGTTCTTCTTGTACTGCGGATCGACGGCCGGCCCGGCCCAGAGGTCGAAGTCGAGATTCGACGGCGGGGCACTCACGGCCACTTTGCCGATGCTCGGCCGTACGCTTGTAATCCAGGTCCGTGCGAAATGGACCTTGCCCAGTTTACCGCCGCGAACCTGTTCAACCGCCGACACCATATCCTCGGAGCTGCGCCGTTGCGTGCCGGCCTGCACGACCCGATTGTATTTCCGCGCCGCTTCGATCATTCGACGCCCTTCGACAATATTGTGCGACACCGGCTTTTCGACGTAGACGTCCTTACCCGCCTGGCAGGCCAGCACCGTCGAAAGCGCATGCCAATGATCCGGCGCGGCGCAGATCAGCACGTCGACATTCTTGTCGTCGAGCGCGCGGCGGAAATCGCTGATTGTCTGCGGAGCAGGGCGGTCCTTGTCGGTCACCATCTTCACAGCCGGCGGAAGGGCATTCGCATCGGGATCGCAGATGTAAGCGATCTCCACTTCCGGGAAGCTCATGAAGGACGAGAGGAGCTGCCGTCCGCGACCATGAACGCCCATAACTGCCACGCGCACCGGCTCGCGGTTCGCATCCGCTTTGGTTCCGGAATTTGCGCTCTTCTCCTTGTCCGGTTTCGACTCTTCCGCGCGAAGCCGGCGCGTCAGGGCGGAGGCCGCCGTCGCCGCTCCGATTCCCAGAAAGTGTCGCCGGTCGATGTTGAAACGATGGAAGGGATGTTCCGGTCTGGCCATTGTGCTTCACTCCCCTGAAAGACGACTCGAAATCTCCCTTTGGGAGAAATGCCTACGCGCGGATTTCAGTATACCGCAACAGAGGGAGCATTTCCGCTCCTTCCGGACACCAGCGAGTTAAAGTTAACCGCGGTGAGGCAGGGCGATTCGGCGAATCTTTTCGAAAGAATTCTGCTCTGCCGGCTTGTTCGACAACAGTGCAGGGAGGACCGCACCGGTACCGATGATCGCCGCAAGCGCCGCTGCTTCGGCGATGGCCGTACCGTCGATCTCGAAACCATCCACATCAGCCGTACTCGAATCGGCAGGGGCAAGATTTTCATCTCCGATCCCTTCGTGAGCGATTTCCGCGAAGAGATCATCGAGAGCATCGATTCGGTTTGAGGCGATCGCCTGGGTCGCCAATGGCGACGCCTGCTGTGTCGTGAGGGTCTGCCCGGCATCGGCCGAAGTTGATTCCGCATCGGACGATTGCTGGATGTCGAAATCATCCGAGTCTACATCATCGGTCGCCGGAGTTTCGGTCTCTCCTTCAAGCTCATCCGGGTTGCCGGATTCATCCAATCCATCGAGCAGATTCCAGCCCGCGTCAAAAGTGTTATCCAGAGATTCCCTGCGCGGCTCCGGGGGATCGAACTCCCCTCGCAGCTTGAAACTTTCAAACGGTTTGGGGCTCGTCACAAAATGATGTGGCCCCGCGAAGATCGGCTGGGTTTCTGTAGACGAATGGTGCGAAAACAGCGATGTGTCGAAGCGACGCAACTGGAAAATCGGAAACACCATCTGTTCGACGATGTTTTCGATCACGCTGACCCCGATCGTTCCGGCTGTCGTGTCGTAACTCAATTCGACATGGTGGCCGGCCGGAACATTCGACAAATCCAGATCGGTGAACTCACCCGAGAGACTCCCGAAACGGGCAATGTCGCCGGCCGATCCAGCTCCGGTCACACCGGCGAAGTCGAGTGCGAGATGCGAATCGGCGCCGAGAGTGAGTGTGCCACTCACGATGAGTTGATCGTACTGTCCGGGGTTGAATCCATTCACGACAAGGAACACCGTCCCCCCCTGCGACACCATGACGTCACCGATGATCGTTCCGCCGTGCAGCAGTGTCCCTCCCGCGATATCGACCAGCCCTTGCGTGGAGACGATATGCCCCATTGCGTCGAAGGAACCTTGCTTCAGCAACAAATCGTTGCCGACTCCGATCAACGTCAAGTCGCCCGCCAGCCGCGCAACTCCCCCCGTCTTTTCGACGGTGAGGTCTCCCTGGAAGGTCGAATCGAAGGTAACAAGCTGATCGGAGGTTCCATCGAGGATGAATTCCGATGTGCTCGTGACCGCACCCTGTCCGGTAAGATTCCCCGCGATTTTGACCTGTCCCCCGGTGATGTTTCCGAGCCCACCGATGATCGTCATGTCGCCGTTGACGTCGAGCACCCAAACGATAGTCAACGTTCTACTGGCTGTGAGATCGACGACGACGCCATGAAACCAGATGTCGGCTGCATCGATCGTCTGATTGGCTCCCTCGAAGACAAACGTGCTGTCGGCGGCATCAACCGTTCCGGCGACATGCACCAGGTCGCCGATGATCTCGATCGTGTCGTGGATCGTGAGCGTTCCGCCGGTCTTGTTGATCGTGAGATTCGAGAGCTGGCCGGCTCCACCCAAAGCCGAGAGGATCTGATCGCCAGATCCGTCGACCAGAATCGTCCCGGCTCCGTTGAAGCTCGTATTTGTGGTCGTGACGTTCCCCGCGACGGAGATGATGCCGCTCGTAAGCCGCGTTGTCGCGCCCCCCTGAATGTTGAGGTTTCCCTCAACATCCAGTGACCCGGCCACAGCGACCGTGCCGTTGATCAGGTTTAAGTCGCCGGCGACTACGGCCGCGTTTTGAACGGTGGTTGTTCCCGCGGATTTTTGGATGGAGAGATTGCTGATCCGTCCCGTCCCGCCCCCCGCGGAGATGGTCTGATTGCCGGTACCATCAAGAATGATCGTCCCCGCTCCAGAAAATCCGGCATTGGTGGTGGTGACGTTCCGCGCCACCGTGACGATGCCGGCCGCCAGAGTGCTGGTCGCGTCCCCCTGAATAACGAGGTCGCGATTGACGTCGAGTGTGCCGATGACCGTGAGATCGCCGCCGGCATCCAGATCGAAAGTGACGTTGTAGAACGACATGCCGTTTGCGTCGACGGTCTTGTCGCCTCCCTGGAAAACGACCGTGCTGCTTCCGGCATTGACCGTGCCGGAAACATACAGCCAATTGCCGACGACTTCGATTGTGTTCGCCAACGTCAGCGTGCCGGCCGATTTCTGGATGGTAACGTTTCCGACTTGTCCATTGCCCGAGAAGGTCTGACTGCCGGCGCCGTCGAGAACGATCGTTCCAGTTCCCGAGAAACCTGTGTTGACCGTCGTCAAGTTCCGTGCGACGGTGACGTTTCCGCCCGTGAGAGTGCTGGTCGTACTCCCCTGAATCCGCAAATCGCGATTCACATCCAGCGTGCCGACAACCGTCAGGTCGCCGCCGGTGCCGAGATTGAACGTGACGTTATAGAACGACATCGCTGATGCATCGACCGTCTGGTCCGATCCCTGAAACACGACAGTGCTCGAACCGGCATTCACTGTGCCGAATTGATGCTGCCAATCGCCAACGACGTAGATCGTTCCTGAAAGCGTGAGTGTGCCGGCGGACTTCTGAATCGAGACATTGCCGACCTGTCCCGTGCCGGAGAACGTCTGGTTCCCCGTCCCATCGAGCACAATCGTGCCACCGCCGGAGAATCCGCTGTTGGTCGTCGTGAGATTTCCACCGACGGTCATTGTTCCGGAAGCCAGCGTGCTGGTCGTACTCCCCTGAATGAGGAGATTGCCATTGACGTCCATCGTGCCAATGACCGAGAGGTCGCCGCCAGCTCCGAGATTCAATGTGACATTGTTGAACGACATCCCGGAGGCATCGACGGTCTGATCGATCCCGCGAAACATCACGGTGCTCGTCCCCGCATTCACGGTGCCGGAAACGTGCTGCCAGTTTCCGACGACATAAATCGTGCTGGCGAGAGTCAGCGTTCCGCCCGACTTTTGAATCGAGATGTTGCTCACCTGGCCGGAGCCGGAGAATGTCTGGTTCGCGGCTCCGTCAAGCACAATCAGCCCCGCGCCGGTGAATCCCGTATTCGTCGTGGTGAGGTTGCCGGCGACGTTCACCGTTCCTGCCGCCAACGTGCTCGTCGTACTCCCCTGGATCAGCAGGTTGCCATTGACGTCCAGCACCCCCACAACCGTCAGATCGCTGCCTGCGGGAAGATTGAACGTCACATTGTTGAACGACATCCCGGAAGCATCGACGGTCTGATCGATCCCGCGAAACATCACGGTGCTCGTCCCCGCATTCACGGTGCCGGAAACGTGCTGCCAGTTTCCGACGACATAAATCGTGCTGGCGAGAGTCAGCGTTCCGCCCGACTTTTGAATCGAGATGTTGCTCACCTGGCCGGAGCCGGAGAATGTCTGGTTCGCGGCTCCGTCAAGCACAATCAGCCCTGCGCCGGTGAATCCCGTATTCGTCGTGGTGAGATTGCCGGCGACGTTCACCGTTCCTGCTGCGAGTGTGCTCGTCGTGCTTCCCTGGATCAGCAAGTTGCCGTTGACATCGAGCACCCCCACAACCGTCAGGTCGCTGCCGGCGGGAAGATTGAACGTCACATTGTTGAACAACATTCCGGAGGCATCGACGGTCTGGTCAATGCCACGGAACATCACTGTACTCGTGCCGCCATCCACATTTCCGGAAACGTGCGTCAAATTGCCGACAACGTAAATCGTGTTTGCCAGCGTCAGCGTTCCGCCCGCTTTCTGGACGGTCAGGTTTCCCACCTGACCGTTCCCCGAAAAGGTCTGATTGCCCGAACCGTCAAGGACGATGAGCCCCGCGCCCGTGAATCCCGTATTCGTCGTGGTGAGGTTGCCGGCGACGGTCATTGTTCCCGCCGCTAGCGTGCTGGTCGTACTCCCCTGAATGAGGAGATTGCCGTTGACGTCCATCGTGCCAATGACTGTGAGGTCGCCACCAGCTCCGAGATTCAATGTGACATTGTTGAATGACATCCCGGACGCGTCGACGGACTTATCCCCTCCTTGGAACACGACCGTGCTCGTCCCGGCATTGACCGCGCCGGAGATATGCTGCCAGTTGCCGGCGACATAGATCGTATTCGCCAGCGTCAGCGTTCCACCCGATTTCTGGATGGTCAGATTCCCCACTTGCCCGTTGCCGGAGAAAGTCTGGTTGCCCGAGCCATCAAGAACGATCAACCCTGCGCCGGTGAATCCCGTATTCGTCGTGGTGAGGTTGCCGGCGACGGTCACCGTTCCTGCCGCGAACGTGCTCGTCGTGCTTCCTTGAATCCTCAGGTTGCCATTTACGTCCATCGTACCGACGACTGTCAGATCCCCACCAGCCGCCAGATTGAACGTCACATGGTTGAACGAAACCCCCGAGGCATTCACCGTCTTGTCGCCTCCGCTGAGCATGATCGTTCCGTTGTTGGCATTGAACGACGCGCCGGCAACAATCACGTTTCCTGACAAAGTCGTCGTCGCCGAACTTGCGACGAACGTTCCACCGGTGAGGTTGGTATTCCCGGTGATGCTGAGTGCGCGGCTTCCGGCGTTGAGCGTCCCACCCGACTGGTCCAGGTTTCCAGTCACGTTGAGATTCGCTGATAAAGAGATGGTTCCGGTATAGCTCCCGGAGATCAACATGTTCTGAACGGTGCGCGTGGTGCTATTGACGACGACGTTCTTTGCTGATGTTCCGTCGAACACCACGTTATCGGCCGACGTGGGAACGGTGTTGGTGCTCCAGTTCGCGGCGTCCGACCAGTTGCTGGTCGTTCCGCCGCCGTCCCAGGTGATTGTCGTCAGCAGAAGTCGCGCTTCGAGTTCGTCAATCCCCAGACCGCGATAAAGATGGCGTCGACGGGCCGGGGGAAGCGAGACGCCGCAAATGCGTTCAAGCTTTCGATGAACTTTCGCGGAAACCTGCGACGCCGATTGCGCAAGGGCTTTTTCAACAGCATCCAACCCAAGGGCATACAGGACACGGGCAATCACCCCATCCAGCGGGAGGCCCGTCAGCCGTTCCAGACGTTTGATCGAGGGGGTCGATTGAGACATCACCGGGCAACCTTTTCGTCGGTTGCAACGCTCGGCAGCCAGGCTGACTCAGTCGCAGAGTCCCACGGCTTTGCGTCCCGACCTCGCGATCGGTTTGCCTTTTTCGGATTGCTGGGCCGCCACGTTCCGAACCTGAAAAATGGACGGAATTCGCCGACAAATCGGCGGCCGTTATTCAACAGGTAGGTCACAAAAGGGTTTGGGGCAAATCGTCCGGCCTCCGTTTCCCCGGAAATTCCATCTCGTCTTGACCCGCTGACGGTCGATCCAAATAATCACGCCCCGATTTGGACCGCCCCACATGGATGTGAATGGGTGTACAGATGAAATTCGCGACCGTCAGGATGGTTCGTCCGCGCGTCCTCATGCTCCTCAGCCTGTTGGCTGCGACATCCGCAGGGTGTGCTTCCCCCTACCACCAAGATCGGGGGGCGCTCTTCGGCGGCCTGACCGTGTCCGGGTTCGGCTCACGCATCGTCCAGGCGTCGGGACGTCCGCGTGGTGGCGCTGCGCGCGGTGCGGGGGTCCGTGGCAGGTTCGGCGCTGGCGTCGGGGAAAGGCATGGCGCTGAAATCGCCCACTTGCAGGGTAAGGCGCCCTGCGGCGAGCGGCCTGCTGTTCAGGGTGGCCGCCTGGGCAATCATCACCGGGGAATGATCCAGCCCCGCCGCAGTGACATCGGCGCTTGCCGCGAGCACGAGCTTGAGGGCGTGGCCCGGTCCGCAGCCGATCTCGATCACATGCTCTCCGGGCGCGAGAGCGAGGGCCGCGACGGCAAGCGCATTCACGCGGGCGTTGACCAGC
>CAZVJA010000006.1:0-37035 GCA_964626885.1 uncultured Planctomycetaceae bacterium
AAAGAAAAAGAGTCCCGAGTCCTGGGTCAGCAATCCGCAATTCGCAATCCGAAATCCGCAATGCCTGAAGCCCGATTCCCTGAAGCCGGTCGAGGCCTCGAACCCTCGCCCCCTAAAACCCTATCCCAAACCCTTGCCGATCGACGTCATTTCTCGACCGATTCGACCAACAGTTGCTCCGCGGCGGTTTGGCCAAGAGAAAGGGTGCGACGGCCGAGGCGAAGCGTGACAATCCCCGCCGCGGAGTTGTTCTCCTCGACGACCGCCTCGACACCAAGTTCCAGCCCCGACTCGGTGAGGTACCGCAAGAATTCCGGATCCTGATTGATGACCCGAGCCAGCCGCACTTTGCTCCCGCGTTGGCATTCCGCCAGAGAGACCGCGTCGTCGCCGCTGTCGCGCATGCGGCCGTCGGCGGCCGGTATGGGATCGCCGTGGGGATCGGAAACAGGATGGCCAAGGTATTCGTCAATGCGGTCGATCAACACGTCGCTGACGGCGTGCTCCATGTTCTCCGCTTCCTCGTGGACTTGGTCCCACGGGAGGTCGAGAGTCTGGGCCAGGAAAGTTTCAATCAACCGGTGTCGGCGAAGCATTCGAACCGCTAACCGGTTGCCGGCGGGGGTGAGACAAACACCCTCATAAGGTTTGTAGACCGCGAGTCGAGACTCGGCGAGCGTCTTCAGCATGCTGGTCACCGTGCCGGGCGAGACGTCGAGTGCTTCCGCCAAGGCCCCGGTTGAAACCCATTCGGAGCTGGTTCGCAGCGAAATCTGCAACGTCTCCTTAAGGTAGTTCTCGACGGTGAGGCTGGTCATTAGAAACCGGGGGAAACGGGGGGTTTGAGTAGTGAATCGAACGCCAGCGGACATTTTAGAAACCCTGCGTAAAACTGTCCAAACCAATTGGCGGCAAAGGGTTGTTGCATTCACCGGACCGTGGGAAATCATTCGTATTTCCCTATCGCTGGTGTATCGATTCTGTCGATTAATGAGATGGGGGGGACTTTGCGGCTCGTCAGACACATTGTCTGGCAAGGATGATTCCATACATGCGCCCCCGATACCTCGGAATCTTGTTCGCGGCAGCCGTACTCGGATTCGGCGTGCCTCGCATGTCCCTAGCCCAGGTGATTCTGCCTGGGACGAAGGCAGGGGCGGTGCGGGGAGGCTTTGCTCCACAACGCCCGCAGATTTCGAACGCTGGTTCGGTCGGCGTGCTGGGGGAAATCAATCATCCCGGTGTGTATCGCTTGTCAGGTCATTCGGCCACGTTCGGCGATTTGCTGCGATGGGCCGGAAACCTGACACCGCGTGCGAGCGGCGACGTGCGGCTGTTGCGTGGAGGAGCCGTTCAGAAACTCGACCTTTCGGCCCGCTCGCTCGGGATGGCGTTGAGACCATCCGACGTTTTGCTGTTCGACCGTTCGGGTCTTGCGGAAACAACCGCCAGTACCCAACTGGTTCGGACCGACGCAATCGACTCGAAATCGACATTGAATCCCATTTCAGACGATGACGTCCTGCTGGGGTTCGTCGGATTGTTTGATCGGCCGGTCGTCGCGCGCGTTCGCGCGGAAGACGCGACGATCAGCAATTTGATCGCGCAGTTGGGGCAGCCCGCTAAGATTCTCTCAACAGTGCAAGTGATCGCACCAGGAAAAGTCACGATCGATCAGGCATCCGCGCTCGGTGATCGGATTCAACTTGTGTCCGGCAGCGTCCTGTTGTTCGAACCCTCGGCTCTGCAGCATGATCGGCTTCCTCCCCCTCCGCCGGTACTGGAACCGGAGAGTTCCATGCAAGTTACAGAAGGGCCAAACCCGCATGATTTGGGCGTCGCGGAACCGGGAACACCCGCGGGAGCCAAAGAGACGCAAAACGAACATACACCAGCCACTCCCAGAATCGAGGCAACCTTCGTCACTTCGGTCGAGCAGCAGCATGGCGAGCCGTTCACCAACAGTGCATCCGGTAAAGTGCAATCCGCCGATATGCTGACCGATACGGAACTCGCCTCAAACGGAGGAACTCTCGCCCCGAAGCCGGGCGGAAATGTTTACGGTGCCTCCGGCTCACAATTTTCCGCATTGCCGCCAGGTGGGCCCCAGCCATCGACCAGTGACATCAACCTTCGGAATGCCCTCGAACCCTCCGAGCAAGGAATCGACATCAACAATGGTGCGCTGGTGGAGGGAACTGCAACGAAAAATGATTATGCCATTCATCTCGATTCGGCATTCGACGAACGTGCGCCCGGTGAGAAACGAAGCGACAACAAATCGCTGTTGAAGAAAAACACCTTTGTTCCGTGGATTATCGGCGGATTGGCCGGCGGGGCACTGCTGCTGGTTTGTGCTGCCATGATCCGCCGGCTCTGGTCGCGCCTACGAAATGGTTCGCGGGAATTGCAACCGGAGACTGGCAACGTGCAAGCAACAGCCGCCGTCTCGGCTACGCCGGAAACATCAAGCAGCCAGCCGATGCACGCGCATGCCCAAGAGGTCGCGATTGATTCCACTGGCAGGGTGGATCATCCGGAATTGTTGAATCGTGCAAAGCGGATTGCACACCGTGCCGTCGCGGCGGTTCGTCAGGCGGCGCAGTTCTTGTTTTTGCGACGTGCCGATGGCGACGATGGAACACCGCACCCTTCGGGAGATCCGACACCGATCGGCTTGAAACAGGTCGGTTCCAAAGTGCCACGCCGCTCGAAGTCGCGTGCATCTTCGCAAACCGGGCTCCATCCGCGACCTGTGAAAATCAAGCGACGGGACAGCTTTGTTCCCGCGGATCGGTTGTCTGAAGCTCAGCACATTCTGAACGCGCAAACCGCGGATGTCGAACCGCAGCGGGAACGCGATGTCCCAAGAAACGCCGTCGCTTCGGTTTCTCCCACGGAAGCGGTCGCTGTCAAACATTTTGCGGCGGACAATCGGCGGAAGCCGGAGAATCCCGATCCGATCTCAACAACTGTGCCGCAACCGCACGCGCCGATATCCACGATGTCGAGCCGTGTTGCGAAGGGGACGAGCATGTTGGGGAGGGCGTTGTCTCAGCTGCAGGCGCGTGGGCAGACATAATTCGCCGTGTGTCGCGACGCAGAATCTTGAGAAAGCTGCCGTGTGAGGCCGTCGAGCGGTTATTGCAGACGTTCAATGAATCGCAGGAATTCCGCTTCGAGCAGTTCAAAGTTGCCGCCAAAGGCATTGCGGAAATCGTTAAGACGTTCATCCGCGGTGTAGGGCGAGTTGGGATCGCGGGCCGCGATCGTTCGTAACAGTCCGGAGTACTTCCCCGGCCGGGTTTCGAGCAAAAAGAACGTGAGTGCCCAGCCCTCGGCATAAGCATCCGGCGGCGCGAGCGCATAGAGATTGTCGCGAGAGATGAACTCAACTAGCGAGTTCGGCTTACGGCGTGTTTTGGCGTATTTCTCGAACCAGACGAGGCGATAATGATTCGCCCGATCCCTGACCGTATCGGTTGGCGCGGAGGTGTGCATTCCCGGAACTTCCAACGCGGTCGCGAGCCCTTCAACGACCCATTTCGGATTCTCGCCGATGCGAGAGTGCAGGCCGATGTTAAAGGCAACCTGATGGATCGTTTCATGTGACATGATCTCTTCCAGAGTCGGAGGATCATTGCCGGAAGGCGCTCCCGTCGCGGCGGCGATTTCCCCGTGTGCGGAGGAAAGTAGATCTCGAGGATGCAACAACCCGTTGCCGCGCGATCGCGTCGGGAACAGACCCTCGAAGGAGGACGCCGTCGATTGCGCGAACGAAGACTGATCCGGCGAGCGTGAACCGATTCCGGTCGACTCCTCACCGCTCGAGTCGAACAGCGCCACACGGTTGGTACCGGGATGATAGTATCCCAGGAGCCCGGGTCCGAAACGAACGTCGTCCTTGCGACATTGCACGGCAAACAATTCCGGGTCGGGATAAACGACAGCGACAAGTGGAAACTCGGGTTCCTCAACGCGGAAGCCACGGCGAGAGAAGTAGAGATGCACATCGCGATAGATCTCTTCGAACACGCGTGCGTATCGAGCAGCCGAGGCGCGCGGTGCGCAAACCAGGTAATGCCCCGTTCCGACGACATCCATTTCCTTGCCGTGCTCGCGCCTCAGCTGATCGCGCAATTCCGCCGCCGTGTATTTGCGGAACTTTGGTGCGATCGACTCGAGCTTCTGAATACTGTCGATCTTGATGCGGAACAATCGGCCATCCCGCCCCATCAGAAGACAGAACTCATTGTCGCGACTAACGAGCCGCCCTTCGCAAGTGACGTCCTTCAGTGTCGCTTGCAGAAGCGCGGGAGTTCCCGCGGCGGTGCGAGTTTGCAGCGCAAGCAGGACGCTACAGAAGAGGATTGTCGTCTTCAATCGGCACATGAGGCAGGTTATTCTCAAATCAGTGGTGATTCGACGGCATGTGCGGTGAGCAAGCGGTGGGTGAATGGTGCATGTGCACTTGGGTACGCAGGACCACGCCCGGCCGATATTCAAGCATAGGCCACCAAAGCGGCGAAAAAGGGCTCGAAATCCCCGGTTTTCGACGGAGGACGCATTGCGTACACTGAAATACGCGGGTTGGAGAGGACAGGTTTGAACGGAAACCTCAGTGAAGCGAGCCCCAAATGTTCCGTCTGACGAGATGCGAAACCCTGTCCGTACCAGCGGTCGTTCTGATTTTGACGGTTCTGTCGATCTGTCAGATTTTCGCCGAAGAGAAAGCGCCCCTCCCGGACGAGGAATTGCGCGGCCGAGTCGCGGATCTGTTGCGCCAACTTGACGACAACTCGCGGGCAAACCGCACTCAGGCGGAATTGAAGTTGCTGGAACTCGGCCCGGCGGTGCTGCCGCTTCTCCCGGCTCCCGACCTTCTGCCGAGCGCGGCGGTGCGCGAAACGGTCCGCCGCGTCCGCGGGACGCTGGAGCAACGGAAGGCAAGCGAATCGGTCCGCGCCTCGCATCTGACGATGCGCGGATCATCGTCGATCGAGAGTTTCGCGGAGGAACTGTTCCAGCAGACGGGCAACCGCGTTGGCGTGCAGTCGCTGCCGATGGAAATCCGCCAAAAGAAAATACTGACGGACTTTGACAAAGCGACGTTCTGGTCTGTCATGTCGACGATAGTAGTCCGTGAGCAACTGACGATCGACGAAGGGCCGACCGGGACGCTTTTGTTGCGCTTGGCGGATGGGACTTCGACCAATGCGACAGCACAGACTCTTCGGGGCGAAACAACTCGCAGTGAACTCGCAACGCAGGCCGTCGACGCATTTCGGATCGCGGTCCGATCGGCCGGACTGCGCCAATCGTTGGCGGAAAATTCCCCACGGATTCTGCGATTTCAACTCGGACTGATGCTCGAACCGCGGCTGAGACCGCTGTTTTTGAAATACGCGACCGCCGATTTTACCGTCGAAATTCCAGGGAAAGCCGGCGAGGAAGCAAAGAACCCTATGCGTCTGAGCCCGACCAGTCCGAAAGCGAAATACGAATTGCCGGTCGGAGAAGGGGCAGGGCGCTGGAATGTACAATTGGATTTCGACATTCCCGCCGGGTTGGCCCCGACGCAGGCCGAATTGCGTGGAAAACTCAGTGTGTTGACGGCGGCTTCTCCCGAGAGATTCACATTCGACCATTTTCCGAACATCAAGCAAATTTCGCGACGACGCGGCGGCGTCACGGTTCGCGTGGAGGACGTCGTCATTCGAAAATCGGACGAGAAGCATTCGAGTGCGAACGTACAGATCGTCGTGAATTACGACACCGGCGGACCGGCCTTTGAATCGCACCGCACCTGGATGTTTCAGAACCAGGCCTGGATGGAAACGCCGGGCAAGCAGCGCATTGACTTTGCGGGAACTCCGTTGATCCGTCGACAGGATGACGGGAGCCTCGCCATCGGATACAATTTTGATGATTTGCCGTTTGGACAGCCGAACGCCGGGTTGCGATTTGTTTATGAAGCGCCGACATTGCTGATCGACGTCCCGGTGACGTTCCAATTCACGAATTTGCCGATACACATGCCAGCTGGAAAGGACCTGCCCCGATGAACTCCCGCGATGTATTGAACGTCACCCTTGATGGTTCTGACATGGTCGTGTCGATGTACCTGAGTGATTTGACCGATGCGGAACTGCTGGTTCGCCCGGTGGAGGGGATCAACCACATCGCGTGGCAACTTGGACATCTGATCAACTCGGAGCATCAGCTGATGGAGATGGCCTACCCTGGCAAGATGCCTCCGCTGCCGGCCGGATTCGCGGAAAAGTACACGAAGGAAACGGCAGCGGTTGATGATCCGAAATCGTTTCATTCCAAGGCGGAGTACCTGAAGCTGTATGCTGAACAGCGGGCCGGAACGAAGGCGATTCTTGCGAAGGTCTCCGACGAAGAGCTCGGCAGGCCGGCCCCCGAGATGTTCCGCGAATTCTGCCCGACGATTTGCGCGCTCTTCGCGCTTCAGGGCTCACATTGGCTGATGCACGCGGGACAATGGGCGGTCACGCGCCGTAAGCTTGGCCGTCCGCCGCTGTTTTGATGGGTCTGGCGATACCGATCGTATCGATTAAAACAAGCTTCCCGCCGCTGCTGCGAGTGGGGGGAACAGATTGACCGCATCCCGGCCGATTGCAACGGACGTAGTGAATGTCCGGACTCTTGTGGTGCCGAGCGATCGCTGCTCAACGATCTGCAAGCGATCGGAGGTTCCGTTTGTTCCTACGTTTAGGACGAGTCCGTGGGGAGTTTCCTAAGGGATTTCCCGCAGTTGTGAAAAAAACTCTTTGTAAAGCCGCATTCACCCGATCACGAAGTATGCTGAGTTAGGCTTCATCAAATCTCGTGATTATGAAACGAATAGGGTGAAGCCGGCTCGGTGCACTGACTGGCAACGGGCCATCCGGCCATCCGACAAATGATCCCGCCCGTGGAGACAAAGGAGTCCCCGGGAAAGACGATCACAGGCCGACAAGCGACACGGAGACTGAAACGATGCTGTCGACAACGACCGTAAACACAGAACCTTTTCTCGACTACCTGCGAGAGCAGTTGCAGCTGGATGATCAGTGTATTCCCGATCCCGGTGAATGGGCCGACGCGGGAAACACGATCGGAATGCTGGCGCTGCGGATGAACCTCTTGACGGTCGAGCAGATCGACCAGATCCTCGACATTCAGGAGAACGCCGGACATGGAAAGCTGTTCGGCGAACTCGCGGCAGAACTCGGTTTTCTGAATCATGAGCAAGTTGTCCGACTGCTCGCGATTCAAAAGATGAACCGGCAGCTCGAGCAGGGAGCCCGATTGGTTCTCGCGGGGCACATCGACCTGCGAACCCTGATTCGTCACCTCGACGACTTCGTGAATCGCGAAGATCGAGGTTAAGCTGCCAATCAGCCAGGCGACGAGAGTCCTTTCTCGCCACCAAGCCGGAATTATCAAGTCTTCTTTTTGCTTTCTGACCGCCGAGCTTCTCAGTTCGGCTTGATCCATTCCAGCAACGCAATTTTGCCGGAATCCATGCTTGCTCCGCCGACGATCAGCAGCCGCCCGTCGTCGGCCGGCAACATCCGATGGAAGAAACGTGGGTGCGCCATCTGCCCCACGACTTCCCACCGCGATCCATCTTCAGAAAGCCGCTGCAGTTTCCCGGAATAGGTGCTGACATACAGCTTTCCCGCGCACAAAAATGCGGACGAGCCGAACCCATCCATCTTTTCTCCAACCAAAACCGGTCCGTCGCTCCATTGCTCGCCTGATGGATCAAAAACGGATGTCGCCAGCGTGATGCCCCCCTTTTCCTGCATCCCGCCGATGACGACGACTTTTCCCCGCCACTCACCCAGAGAAACCGCCCGTCTACGAAACGGCACGGAAATCTCTTTCCACGCAATGGGATTTGTGGTGAGGTCCGCCACCAGTCCGGTTTCGTGCCAGGTTTGCTTGCCCGGACCGTTGAGCTCCCATCCGCCGAACACATACAACCGGTCGCCGATCACGACGGCATCGTGTGAGGATCGTCCTTGAGGCGTCGGCGCGAGATCCTCCCACTGATTTGTTTGCACATCGTAGCGCGCGAAATCGCGAGTGGAAACCAGGTTCTGTTCTTCTCCTTTTTGGTTGCGTGCTTCGAATCCGCCAATGCGATACAGTTTTCCGCCATGCGCGATGAGTGGAAAGCCGGTCCGTTTGGGGACCGTTCCGACAGCCTCCCAGCGTTCGGGATGGGCAAGGTTCAGCTTGCGTAGCTGGTCCGATTGCTCTTCAGCTGAGTAGTCGTGTGCACCACCCAAGTGTCCCCCGCAGACAAATAGTTCGTTACCGACAATCGCGCCACCGAAGCTCGTCACGGTAGGTTCTAGCATGGGCAGTCCGGAGTCGTTGTTTTTCGGGGGAGATTTCACGGATTCCGATGTTGTTGCCGCAGTCCTTGCAGTTTGCTCCGTTTTAGAAAGGCTGCCAAGAGCAATCGTCAGCGTGGCATAGTGCCGAACCGTCTCAAATTTCTTGCCATCCAGTTCCCCTGGAACGGATTCCGCGTGCCGCGCCCGGATCGAAATCCGTTTCCCCGCAGGCAGTCGGAATGAACACTCGCCTGCGCCATTCGTCGTCCCTTTGATTCCATCGCCGCCGGCGTAGGACGCGGTGATTTCATCCCCTTTCGCCGGCTTCCCCTGCCAGAGCAGACGAACAACAGTCGACTCTCCATCAACGCGAGGAACAATTTCCAGAGGCAGTGCCTCGGGGCCGGCGACCTGGGTCCAATCCTTTGGATTGCCGGACGTCAGGCATTTCGCATGGTACTTCAACATGAACTTCTCTCCACCCCGTTCGATGACACCGTAATTATGGCTGACTCCCCAGAGTGCCGCAGTCACTTTTCCCGGTTCCGCAACAAGCGAGTCTGTCCCTTTCACAACAGGAATTTCGATTCGTTCCTTGCCTTGGACATGCCAGACTTTGAGATTCGACACGCGGTCAAGCAGGTCCGGATTATCCGGAACGGCGCTTTCCGCGAAATAAATATGGACCTTGCCATCCGCCGCCTGCGAACCGGCCACAAGCCAGAGGAAATGTGCCGATGCGACCTGTGGCATTAACAGCAGCAACGCTGTCGCAACAGAATATTTGAAAACTCCAACGCGAAAGATCATGGGAAATCAGGCTCCTGTTTCTTGTAAAGTTTGAAGTTGTTGAATCCTCGTCAACGAGGTTCATCAGTCGATTTCAATTGAAAGTCAAAATTCCGTTCTCCATCGGGAGTCACCTCCACAGACAACCGGGTAAGTCGGTTGTAACGCTCCGGAATCGGATTTCGTGGGAGCACATTTGCACCGCGCACTTCGGCGGCAGTTGCGAAAGCCACGTCGTCATCGATGGGAAATCCCGGATCGATCGCCGCTTCGATCTCAACCCGATGCTTTCCCACGACGGCCCCTTCGCTCGCAGGAATCTCATATGTGCCGCGTGCGATGACCCCGGAAGCAGCCGGTCCCGTCGCCGGCTCTTGGGGAATGAACCGAATTCGCCCAGCTTCCAATGGCTGATTGTCCAGCATGATGGAACCATGCACGTCGAAACGGATGGGGCCCTCATGACTCTTTCCACATCCGATCAACATCATGCTGAACATCGAGCAGCTGAAGCAGATCGCATGATAGACCGAACGAGTCCGCTTCACGTCGAGAAGTCTCCAGGTAACTGCTGTAAGACACCTTGCGATAGGCTTCCGAGTGACAAAATTCATTCGTACGTTTCTCAAGATGCCGTTCCCCGCAGCCGACCGATTCGCCGGAATGAATCAAGACGAAAAACTCTCGAAGGATACGAACGCTCTCCCTACAACACCGCACATGGACCGCGTAGGGACATTTCTCTGCTGAGTCTCATCCTCGTACCTCGGAGCGGGGAGTTTCCTTTCGACGGGCCGGTCGAAAGCAGCATGACTGCTCCGAGGCAGTGACCTCCGTAGTTCATGAGCCGGCATGCTAGAAGCCCGTCACGATGTCTCCGGCCTCCCGAGTCGCCAGGGCATCGAGCAGGGTTTTGTCGATATTCTCGCTCAGAAAGTGAGTCGAGCCGTCGCACATCAACATGTTGACGACACCGCCATGATCGCTGCGGAAGTTTCCCAGCCGCGTCGAATCACCATTCAATGACTGTGGATTGAAAGCCCCTTGGGTCGTGAATAGCGTCGACAATGGATACGGAGAGGCCCAGTAGGTGAACCCCCAGCGGACTTGCCCCGCACATGGTCCCGAAGTGAACAGGTAATCCTTGAAGTTCCACGCCGATTCGCCTGCCAGAAATGTTGTCGACGTGCCGTCGTAGATCGTGTCGAGCTTTGTGTATTCACTTCCACCGTTGGTGATCGCGCCGTTGTTGGGATTGCCCGAAGCAATGGTGCCCCACGGACTGCCGCTGCCACTCGAAAAAGCGTAGTTACCGGGCGCGCGGGCGTTCGCGTCGCAGGAAGAATTTGGTACGTCGCGCCGAAAGACGGCACTGGGACAAATGTAAGTGCTGACCCGTTGCGAGACGACAGCCAGATTGTTGGGGTGAGTATTCGCGACGGCGAAGTCGTACTGCAAGTAGTTCTGGCTCTGCTCGATGTACGGAAGGATCGCCACGAATCCACTCAATTGGGCGTAGGTTCCGACCAGATCACCGCGCGGCAGCATTCGGTGGGTTTCGTGGTAGTTGTGGACCGCCAGCCCAATCTGCTTGAGATTGTTACTGCACGCAGTTCGCCGGGCAGCGGCGCGGGCTGACTGTACGGCTGGGAGCAAGAGCGAGATCAAAACAGCGATGATGGCTATCACGACCAGGAGTTCAATCAGCGTGAAGCCCACATGCCTCCGCTTCAGTGGCTGTTCTATCCATCGCTTTTCGTTGTTCGCTTGGCACCATCGAAATGTGTTCACCTGTACCTCCGATCAATTTGGGATCGCGAATTGCGAAATACTGAGCGGCTGACTTCTGCCACTGGCAGGACGTAATCGAAGAGAGCTGGCATTGATCAGTGCTGGCAGGCCATTATTATTGCAACTGAGACTCATTATCAATAAAATAGTGATACTATTGATGTGATCAAGGGTAACAAGCGACTTTTTCGAGATTTTTCACAAGTTGTTGTTGTGAAAAGATCGCTGCTATTGAGCCCACCGCAAATCACGTCACACAAGTGGTGAGAGGCACGGGATACGCGCGTTTACCGCATTCCCGCAAAGCAGACTTCGGAATGCATCTCACACACAATGCATCCAATGGCCGGATGAGAGGCCTTCGTGGAGGAAGAGTGGCGGGTTCGATGCCTGCCGATCGCGCGAAATCTCAGAGGACCGCTGCGATCGCTCGGCAGAGGGTCTCCATCGTATTCTCAGCCATTCCCGCAACATTGATGCGGCCAGAGCCCACGATGTAGATGGCATACTCCTCGCGCAGCCGCTTCACTTGATCAGGCGAGAGCCCCGAGAATGAGAACATTCCCCGTTGGCGGGCGATGAAAGAAAAGTCCCGCTTCACTCCACATTTCTCGAGCGTCTTCACGAACAGTGTACGCATCGCGTTGATTCGCTCTCGGATGGCACGGACCTCGTTTTCCCATTCCGCGCGCAGCTCGGCGTCTTCCAGAATCGTGACAACCACGGCGGCTCCATGAGCAGGCGGATTGGAATAGTTCGCGCGGATGCAGGTCTTGAACTGGCTCAGAACCGGCTCGGTGGCAGCGGAGTCCGCGCAGACAGCGGTCAACGCTCCCACACGCTCGTTGTACAGCCCGAAGTTCTTGGAGTACGAGCTGGCGATCAACAACTCCGCACCAGGACGAATCAACGAGAGGAGCCCAGCTGCGTCTTCGCGCATCCCCTCCGCCAGCCCCTGGTACGCAAAATCGACTAGGGAAAGCAGACGTCGGTCCGCAATGACCTGCGAAATCTGCGACCATTGCTCTGGCGTGGGGTCGACCCCCGTGGGATTGTGGCAACATCCATGCAGGACAACCACGTCTCCTTCGGGGATTTGCCGCAGTGCCGTCAGCATTGCCGAGAAATCGAGCCCGTTCGATTTCGAGTCGAAGTACGGGTAGGTTCGCACTTCCCGACCGGCCGCTTGAAAAATGGATGGGTGGTTCGGCCAAGTCGGTTCCGACAGCCAAACGCGCGACTTCGGCAGGACTTTCTGCAAAAAGTCGGCCGCAACGCGCAACGCCGCGGTCCCACCGGGAGTCTGAACCGTGGCTGAGCGCCCGCTCGCAACGACATCGTGTCCCGCGGGGAAGAGAAGATCTCGGACGCAACGCGTGTAGTTGTCGGCTCCCTGAATTGCAACGTAGTTCTTGGTTTTTTCTTCCCGCAGCAACCGTTCTTCAGCGAGCTTCACGCTGCGCATGATTGGTGTTTGGCCCGTGGAATCTTTATACACCCCCACGCTGAGGTTGATTTTTTGGGGCCGGGTGTCCTGTCGGAACGCTTCAGTCAGGCCCAGAATGGCGTCAGGGGGGGCAAGCGGCACGGAATCAAACATCATGGCGGAAGAATCCAGGTTGAAAACAAAGTTTGAAAATGTAACAAGCAGTGCGAACAATGTTCACCGCAACCGGACGACTGGCGACTTCCAGTGGATTGGCTGCATTGGGTCGTGTCGAAAGCGTTGATTGATTGATTGATTGATTGATTGTTCTGCGGGTCCTACTTTGCGTCAAGCGTTGAGATCGCGATCATCCCTCCAACATGGCGAACCACACGCATATGCCAAATCAGCCATGCGCATGCCAAAACACCCGTTGACTATTTACTATAATATTAGTAAAAACTGGCGTCACACGTCTGATCTTGCTTCGCCAGATCGCACGCGGAATTACTTTCGCACGGCTGCCGCAGCTCGTCGGATTTGGTGTCTCCTCTTTCGATTAGACGACCGATTCGGCTCCAATCATGCTGACCGATCATGGCCCCTCAAGGATTCTGGATTGGCTGACACACAACAGGTAACGACTGCGGAGACGCCGACCTCCACTTTGGATTCTCCGTTGGAGAAGAACGGGGGGAGCAAATCCTGGCTATCGCGCTCACGGGCGTGGATTTCCATCGTTCTGCTCACTCCCGCTGGTTTTTTCACAGTCTTTTCCACTCCTTATTTGCCAAATCGAGTGCTCATTACCGAAGCATTTGTGATTGCTGGCTGGATGCTGTTCCTCGCCGGGGCCTGGTGGCGATGGTGGGCAACGTTGTACATCGGGGGCCGAAAGGGGTTTGATCTCGTTCGCCAGGGGCCGTACTCCCTTTCGCGCAACCCTTTGTATTTCGGCACTTTTCTGATCACGATCTCCATCGCGGTGATGTTTCAAAGCCTGGTCTTTGCATTGGCGGTCCTTGCTTCGTCCATTCTTTATCTAATGGTCACCGTACCGCGTGAGGAGTATCGACTGGAACTGAACCACGGGAAGACTTATACGGACTACCGAAGCCGGGTTCCCATGTTCTTCCCGCGTTTCAGCTTGTATGATTCCGCAGAAGAAATCGTGGTCAATACCAACGGTTTGCGTGCGGAATTCCTGCGAAGTTTGCGTTGGGTTTGTGTTCCTTTGATTTGTCACATACTTGTTCTTTTCCGCATGCAACCCTGGTGGCCGCATCTTCTCCAATTGCCTTGAGCAATTGAACGTGGGGTGATATTGCCCCCGTGAGACAACATGCCGCTTCATTCAGGAACATGGCAATGTGTTCAACCAATGCCCGCTTCGTCACGGTGAGCGAATGCTTAACACAAAGTGACTCCTCCCACGATAGCAGGTCGTGGTCAACCAAAAGAGATGAAATCAAAGCCCTCAAGGGCTTCACGATTCTTGAATTGCTGACCGTAATGGGAGTCATCGGAATTCTCGCGGCATTGGTTCTCCCGGCGGTGAACGCCGCGCGAGAATCAGCCCGGCGCGTTCAATGCCAAAGCCAACTCCATCAGATCGGACTCGCGCTTCACGCCTACCATGAACAGCATCGGACTCTGCCGATCGGCTGGCAGTGGGAGCCATCGCAACAATCGGCCTACGGCTGGCTGGTCGCGCTTCTGCCGTATACCGAACAGCCAGATCTCTATCTGCGGATCAATCGAAACACGACTTTGCAGGATTCCGTCAATCAGGAAGCGCGGGGGACGTCAGTCGATTTGTTCGTCTGCCCGTCCGATATCACGTTGCGGACTTTTCCTTTATATCCCGAACGGAATGAAACTTCCCCGCCGTCTTCAGCTGTTTCATCTCCCGGAGGCGCATCGCCGGCCGAGCCTGTCGTCATCCTGCCAACCGCCAATTATGTGGGAGTCTTTGGAACAATCGAGGCGGACGACCATATTCCCGCACCACCCGGGAATGGCTCATTTGTCGAATCCGAAGCCATTCGTTTCTCGGAATTTGACCGGGGCTTGAGCAGCACGCTGATCGTGGGGGAACGGACGATGTCACGGATTCCATCGACTTGGTTGGGAGTCGATCGTCACGGCGAAGACGCCGCCTGCCGGCTGGTCGGAAGCGCGATGACAACACCCAATTGCTCGGAATGTGACGAATGTGAATTCGGCAGCAGGCACCCGGGAGGGGCGATGTTCTTATGGGGAGACGGACATGTCGGTCTGGTTTCCGACAAAATCGACACGACGGAATATCGCCGCCTGGCGCGCCGTTCAGATTAAATAGAGACAACCAACCACGGCCGAAACGGCAGCGTGGCTGTTATCGAGGAGTTGAATAGATGGCCGAACGCAACCTCACTCGCTGTGAACTTGAAGTGATGGACGTCATTTGGAAAAAGCAACAGGCAACCGTCCAGGAAGTCGTCGATGCGCTCGACCGCTCTCTCGCGTACACGACAGTCATGACGACGATGAAAATTCTCGAAAAGAAGAAGGCTCTTGTCCGGCAGGGGAAGGACGGTCGCGCCTACGTCTACATGCCCATGATCAGCCGTGAAGAAGTGGGCCGCTGCATGGTCGGCGAGCTGAAGCAGCGGCTCTTTGATGGTTCCTTGAAATCCTTCGTTTTGAGCATGATTGACGGCAACACGATCTCCGCCGCGGAAATCAGTGAACTGAAGCAGATCATCAACTCGTTGGAGAACAAGGAATGACTTACAGTCAGTTCCTGGAGTTGTTTCTTTCGCTCTCCCTCCAGGCGACCCTGCTTATCATTTGCACCAATTGGCTCTGCCGGTTCACACGAGATGAAGGGATGGCAACCCGACTCTGGACCGGTTGTTTCGTGGGATTGCTCATGCAGTTTTTTGCAGGGGTGCTCGCGCCTCATCCTCGCCTGTTCTACCCCTGGGCGGGAATCCTTGAAGCCAAGACAGTCGAGATCGGGGTGATTCAATCACGGATCGGACAAAGCGTTTTCCTGGTTTGGTTCGCCGGTTTCTCGGTGATTTTCCTCATGTTCGCGGTTCAGTTTATTTGCTTGGCTCGTTATCTGAGCAAGTGCCGACCCCTCGGGCAGACTTCCGAAACGTTGCGGCAAAACGCGATTCGTGCGATGGGCGATCTTCCGGAAGCCGACCAAGTCGTTCTACTGATCGGTTCGGGCCTGAAAAGTCCCTTCTGCTGGCAGTTCCGGCGACCGGTCATCGCGCTGCCGGAAAACCTCCTGACATTGAGCACCGGCGAGCTTCGCTCGATCCTACGCCACGAATACGAGCATCTCCGAAGCGGTCATCCGCTGCAGGTTTTTGTCCAGCGATTGGTGGAAGTCGTCTTCTGGTTCCATCCGATGGTCTGGTGGGCTTCGTATCAGGCATCCCTCTGCCGGGAATTTGCATGTGACGATGCCGCGACTGATTCGCCGGATGACATCGCGGCCTACTTGCGAACGATGTTGAAAATTATCGAGCAAGGGGCTCCGCGGAAAAATTCCGTTTCCTTCTCGCTCGATTTTGGCCGGGACAGCATGGTTCTCGCCAAGCGAGCCCGGCGTCTGTTGGAAAGATTGCAGCAACCTGAATCCGAAGTTTCTCCGCTCCGGTTTGGGATTCCTCTCCGCCTCTCGTTGTATACGGTCGTCGTGGTCCTGATGTTCGCCTGGCTCCCAGTCGATATCTTCGCATCTCCCCGCGCGGCCTGGTCTCCCTGGCCAAGCTGGAGCGCCGGGGTGTTGCACGATTTCGGAATACAGGCCCTGGACTTCGAACCCTACGATACCGAGGTTCGACCATTCGAACTCCATGAGCGAGACGCACTGGTCGAGCCGCGGATTCCGCTTGGCAATCCACAGGAACTTCATTCTATTCCGACGAGGCAATAAGACTCGTCAACCACCTCTTCTCGCATCGTCGAGCGAAGTATGAGAATGGGCGAGGCCCTCGTTGTTTCATGTCAGAGGTAGTGTCCCCACGAACCGCTGAAATGAACTTAGGTGGTAGACGCCAGCACCAACCCCCCGGTCCCCCAAGCATTTCCGCTTGACGACCATTTCCCAAGCCACTATAAGTCCGCCGGTTGCCGGGTCGAGGGATCGCGGCACCGCAGGCTCCGGACTGCTTTCGATCTTGATCGTCTTGATCAAAGCAACAGAGCCTGAGCCAGGTTGCTTCGCTTTTTCGGGTGCCGGCGCGAAGCAGCTGTTCTCGCAGGAGGTGCCCAGAACAGCTTCTTAAGGAGCCAAAGGATATGGCGACACGAAGAGCGACAAAGACCAAACGGAGCCGATCTCGGGCAAGTTCCAAGTCCACCAGCAAGCGGGTGGCCAAGTCGACCAAGTCACGCAGCGGTGCCAAGAAGTCGACGAAGTCCCGCAGCGGCGCGTCCCGCAAGACCCGCCGTCCGTCTGCTAAAAAGTCCACGAAAGCCCGCGGCAATACCCGCCGTTCACGAGGCTAATTGACAATGGTCGGTGCGGCAGCTTTTGCCGCACTTACGATCGTTTGCGACCACTTCGCAAAGCAGGCCGAGCGATTTTCGCTCGGCCTCGTTTTATTATCGCTCGGCTGCGAAATATCGATCCTGCGAGATCTGAAGCGGTGCTCTCCATGAATTCCCGCGGGTCACGGCGGATCCGGGGAAAAGTTGCCCCGCTCCACCGTCGTCGCGTGCAGATTAACAGCGTGTACGTGACACGGGAACTCGATGTGGTTTTCCGAGTCGAGTTTGATCCGTTATGGATTCCGGGGTTTGACAGCGGTTAGAATTTGAGACGATGTCTCTCTTGTACCGAAATGTTCCGATGACTCCCGTGCTCCTCGGGCTGGCGCTGGCGGCGATCTTTTATAGTCATGAGATCGCCGAACCGGGCGGTTCCCGGTGGCAGTCGATCCCCGTCATGCGCTATGCTCCCGACGGCAAAACGCTGGCGATCGGAATGTACAATGGCCGGTTCGTTTATACCAAGGGGACGTATTACGTCTCCGATCTGTGTGCGACTGCTGCGCTCGTCCATCCGGAATCCGACACGCCTCCCACCATCGTCGAGCAGCTGCAGTCAAAGGGAATTTGGAATGCTCTTCCTGAGGTGGCCATCGGACGTTTTCTCGATTGGTCACCTGATGGGCATCAACTTGCCGTCGGCGGATTCTCCCCCAAAGCGCCCGACGAGACTTTCCCGGGGGCGGTCCGCCAGTATTCGATCGATGATACCGGCACGGTTCCCAAAGCCGAGTTGCAGAACGAAACCCTTACGGGAACTCAGCATATACATTCCGTGAAGTTCTTTCCCGACGGTAAAACGCTGGCCACATCGTTTCGCTACTGGGTTGACCTCCGCGATCCGCGCGGAGAGCGGGATCCGCAAAAAATCGAAACCGGTGTCAACGTCGCGGGATTTGCGATCTCATCCGCTGGAACGTTGCTCGCGGCTATTGACCGAGGAACTTGCCGCGTCGAGTTCTGGAACCCGTCGCTCGATCCACCGAAGCGAATCGCCGTCTATGAGGAAGTTGATCCCAAAGGACGCAAGGACACACTCAACGCAATCGCACTTTCGCCAGACGGGAAAACTGTTGCGATTGCGGGGGAACGAACCGTGCGGCTGGTAGATGTCGAGTCAAACAGCATAAAGCAGGTATTGAACGAACGGATGGTACTGGACCTCACTTACTCTCCGGACGGCAGATATCTCGCCACTGGACGCTACGACGGCTTGCAAATCTGGGGCGCGCGGACGGGGGATCGAATCGGCTCGCGAATCGAAATGCCTGCAATTGAGTCGGTGGAATTCTCACCAGATAGCCGCCATTTGGCCACCGGCGACGAAACCGGTCACGTCACGCTTTGGAACGTCGAGAGCGCTGCACCCGTCTGGAAGATTCGACTGGAAGGCCGTTACCGCACGCTGATGCCGCCGCTGGTTCCTTGGCTGCTGTTTGCGGCCTGGCTCGCGATCTGCGCGTTTCTCGTTTGGCGAAAACTACGCGCGGCGGGCATCGTCGGCAACCGCATCTCCACCGCCATTACACAAGAATCTCGGTGATTGGCTTACCAAAGTCGATGTCGAGCCGCTTACGGCCGGGTACCTCCAAACGCCGGGGATCAAGGCCGAGTTGATGCAACACGGTGGCATGCACGTCGGTCACATAATGCCGGTTTTCGACGGCATGGAAGCCCAGTTCATCCGTCGCGCCATGCACCATGCCCCCCTTGACCCCACCCCCGGCCATCCAGATGGAGAATCCGTATGGATGGTGGTCGCGGCCATCTGCCCCTTGTGCGCCTGGCGTACGGCCGAACTCCGTCCCCCACACGACGAGGGTTTCATCAAACAAACCTCTCTGCTTCAGATCTTTGATAAGCGCGGCGATCGGCTGATCGACCTGCCCGCACAACCTGCCGTGCCCCACCTTCAGACCACTGTGAGCATCCCAGGCGCCGGCGCCGCCATTGCTGCCGTGGAAGATCTGCACGAAGCGGACCCCCTGTTCAACCATTCGTCTTGCCGCAAGGCATTGCCGGCCGAACTCGCGCGTTTCGTCCTGGTCAAGACCATACATCGCCAGAGTCGCCGCGGTCTCGCCATGCTCAAAGTCCATTACACCCGGTACGGCGGTTTGCATGCGGTAGGCGAGTTCATACGATTTGATACGGGCTCGGGCCGCCGAATCATCGGGATACTCTACCGACGCCAGCCGGTTCAGGCGGTTGAGCAGTGCGAATTCCGCACGTTGTTCCTCGCGAAACACATCCGATCCCGGACCGGCGAACGGGAGCGGTTCACGCGGATCGACCGACAACCGCACTCCGCTATGTTCCGGGCCGAGGTAATTTGCCCCGTGGCCGAACGCGCCGCCGCAACAGTCGGCTAGAGGCGTTCCCATGACCACAAACTGCGGGAGGTTATCGTTGAGTGAGCCGAGCCCATAATGTGTCCAGGCGCCAATCGTCGGAAAATCTCCTTCGAGCGCATGCCGTCCGGTGTGAAACTGCAATTGTGCGCCATGATCGTTGTCGGTGGTCCACATGGAACGGACGACCGCAATATCATCGATGCACTTCCCAAGATGCGGCCACCAGTCGCTGAGTTCGATTCCGCTCTCGCCATGCTTCCGAAATCCGACTTGCATGGGATAAATCTTCGGATGCACCGTATGGTTGCCGGCCACGAACTCGCGAAGATTCTTTTTGAGGAACGGTGAGTTCAGCGTTGAAGCAAACGGACTTTCGGCAATCGTCTTACCCGCGTACTCGTTGAGTGCCGGCTTGGGGTCGAAGCTTTCCATCTGGCTGGTTCCGCCCACCATGAAAAACCAGATCACGCTTTTCACACGGGGGGTGAAATGCGGGCGTCCGTCCGGCGGTTGCCAGTTCCCAGAGTGTGCAGTCGCGGTGTCCGCACGCACAACACCATCGCGGTGAAACATTGCCCCGAGCGCCAGCCCTGCAAAACCCATCCCCACATCCGCCAAAAATGTGCGGCGCGGCGTGCCTCGGATGATCTCATGCTCGAAAGAGGGGCCGCATTGCATTGGGAACGCTCTCCAGTCGGGTTACCGTCTGCTGCTTGTTTTCAACACAAAAATCAAGCAATGATTTCCGCGATTGGCTTGCCAAAGTCGATGTCGAGCCGTTTGCGGCCGGGAACCTCTAAACGTCGGGGATCAAGACCGAGTTGATGCAACACGGTGGCGTGCACGTCGGTCACATAATGTCGGTTTTCGATGGCATGGAAGCCCAGTTCATCCGTCGCTCCATGCACAATGCCTCCCTTGATTCCCCCACCGGCCATCCAGATCGAAAAACCGAAGGGATGATGATCTCGGCCATCGGAATTTTGCGCGCCGGGGGTCCGGCCGAATTCAGTTCCCCAAACCACCAGGGTTTCGTCCAGCAGCCCGCGCTGCTTGAGATCCTTGATGAGCGCCGCGATCGGCTGATCGACCTGACCGCATAGTTTGCTATGCCCTGCCTTCAGACTGCTATGAGCATCCCAGGCACCGGCCCCGCCGTTGCTGCCGTGGAAGATCTGCACGAAGCGGACTCCCTGCTCAACCAGCCGCCTTGCCGCAAGGCATTGCCGGCCGAACTCGCGCGTTTCGTCCCGGTCGAGTCCGTAGAGCTTCTGAGTCGTTGCAGTCTCACCATGCTCAAAATCCATGATTCCCGGCACCGCGGTCTGCATGCGGTACGCCAGTTCATACGACTTGATGCGAGCCCGTGCGACGGGGTCGTCCGGATACTCCGCCGCCGCCAGACGGTTCAAGCGGTTCAGCAGCGTGAACTCCGCCCGTTGTTCCTCGCGAAACACACCCGATCCCGGTCCGGCGAACGGCAGCGGTTCGCGCGGATCAACCGATAACTGCACGCCGCTATGCTCCGGTCCCAGATAATTCGCACCGTGGGCATTTCCGCCGCCGCAACAATCGGCGATGGGGGTTCCCATCACCACGAACTGCGGGAGGTTATCGTTGAGTGAGCCGAGTCCGTAATGCGCCCAGGCCCCGATCGTGGGGAAATCCCCTTCGAGCGAGTGCCGCCCGGTATGATACTGTAACTGCGCGCCATGATTGTTGTCGGTGGTCCACATCGAACGGACAATCGCGACGTCGTCGATGCACTCTCCCAGATGCGGCCACCAGTCGCTGATCTCGATGCCGCTTTCGCCCCGTTTGCGATAGCCAATCTGCATCGGAAAGATCTTGGGATGCACTTTGTGCAATCCTTCGATTACCTCGCGCAGGTTTTTCTTGATATACGGGGAATTGAGTGTAGCGGCATAGGGAGTTTCCGCGATTGTCTTGCCGGCATATTCGTTGAGCGCCGGCTTGGGATCGAAACTTTCCATCTGGCTGGTCCCGCCGACCATGAATAACCAGATCACGCTTTTCGCGCGCGGCGCGAAGTGAGCGACGCCGTTCGGCGGCTGCCAGCCGCCAATTCCGGAGGAGCCCGATTCTCCCCGCGCAATTCCGTCGCGCTGGAACATCGCACCGAGCACCAATCCGGTGAAGCCCATTCCCACATCCGCCAGAAATGCCCGGCGCGATTCACCGAATCCGCAAGACTGAGGGTGAGGTTGATGAAGCGTCATGTCCGTGCCTTCACCGAATCGTGACAAACTCGTGATGATTCAACAGGACGTGCGCCAGATTCTCTCGCGCGCGTTGCCGGGGATCGCCCGATCCATGCAGCGTCGGTTCGTTGCCGGTCGTGAACTTCGTCAGGTCTCCTGACTTCGAGAGCAGCGCCGTTTGGTCGTGCAAAAACTGTCGGCAGGTTTGCAGTTCTTCATCGTTTGGCGCTCGGCAGAGGACACGTTCGAACAAATCGTTGATATAGCGGCTGTTGATTTGTTCCTGTTGCGGATCGGTGCCGTCCCCGCTTCGGGGCGATTCCGACATGAGCCGGGTCGCCAGCTGTCGCGACTGCTCCAGCGCCAGCGGACTGTTGACCAGCGCCAGCGCTTGTTGCGGCACAACGGTCGGCCGGCGTTGGTAACATTCTGTCGTGCTGGCCGAATCGAACAGTTCCAGAAATGTCATGAATTTCTCCGGCGCGTGCCGGTAGTAGATGCTGCGGCGGAACGTCGAGAGTCCTTTCTCGGAATCGAGTTCCGGTCCCCCTTGCGTCAAGTCGAGCTTGCCGGCGACGAACAGGACGCTGTCGCGGACCGCTTCCGATTCCATTCGCCGCGCGTTCATTCGCCACAGATAAATGTTGTCGGCATCGATCGTCACATTGGGAGAGCCTACCGGCGCGGCCGAATCCCGCTGGTACGCCTCCGAAAGGACGATCAGCCGATGCAGGGACTTCATTCGCCAGCCGTTCTCCATCAGTTCGACCGCGAGCCAGTCGAGCAGTTCGGGATCACTGGGAGCACGGCCGTTCAGACCGAAATCGAACACCGAGGGGACAATCGCCTGCCCAAAATGCCGCAGCCAGATGTGGTTGACCGCGACCCGCGCCGCCAGCGGATTTTTTCGATCGACAATGAACCGGGCCAGCGCCAGCCGACGACCGGTGCTTTTCTCGGGGTAGGTTTCCGACAGCGCCGCGTATTCTTCTCCGGGTTCTTTCAGCGCGGCGATAGCCTTCTCTACCTTTTCCCGGGCCGGCTTCAGTTTCGCTTCCGCATCCGCCAGCTCTTTCTTCGTTTTCGCATCCTGGTTGCCGGTAGCGGCTTTTTTGTGCGCGATGTCCAATTCAAGTGTTGCGAGTTCCGCCTCGCCGCGGCGTAGCTCCGCTTCTCGTTGCAGCCGGGCGGCCGTTTTCGATAGCTCCTTCACATTCGCCGCAGGGGGAGAAGTATACTTCGCATCATCCGCCGCAATCCGCGCCTGCAACGACGCCAGTGCCGATTCCGCGGCTGCCAGTCGTTTCTCTGCGACGCTCAATTCCACGGCCGCTGGGCTGGTTGCGGTCTCGGCGCCGCCGGTCGGCAATACTTGCCGCGCTTTCTCAACGGCAGTCCGTTCCTTGGTGACCTCGGCATTGGCCGAGGCGAGCGCCTCGTCCCGCACGAACGGCCGCAAGCCGGGATACCGCGCCGTCGCCGGTAGCGAGACCGGCTCGACTTGAAACGGAATCTTGGAAAACAGTTCGGGAACGGAGGGATCGAGCGCATGATCCTTGACCGGCAACTTTTCATCACCCCGCTGGAACAGGAACGTCTTTTCGTCGAGCTTGGCGTCGAACACGCGCGAGAGACCATCAAGTTCCGTGCTCAGCTGGCCGGGCACGGAGTCGGTGCGGACCTCATACGGCTCGAAGATCGCCCGTAGGTGGTAGTACTCTTCCTGCGAAATGGGATCGTACTTGTGCTCGTGGCAGCGGGCACAATTGAGAGTCATTCCAAGAAACGCTTTCGAAGTGTGCTCGATGGCGGTGTCGAGCCAAACGTTGCGGTTGAACTTGTAGTAACTACGGGCGAGGTAGCCGGTGGCGCGGAGCGTTTGCGGATCGTTCGGAGCGAGTTCATCCCCCGCGATCATTTCGACAACCATCTGGTCGTAAGGCTTGTCGGCATTGAGCGAATCGACGATCCAGTCGCGCCACCGCCAGATATGCCGCGCGCTGTTTCGCAACTCCTTCTGGTATCCATACCAGTCGGAATAACGCCAGACATCCATCCAGTGCCGTCCCCAGCGTTCCCCGTATTGCGGACTGTCGAGCAGACGGTCGACCGCCTTCGCGTAGGCATCCGGGGAATCATCCGCGAGAAACGCTCGAAGTTCCTCGGGCGTGGGAGGCAACCCGGTCAGGTCCAATGTCACTCGCCGCAACAGCAGATTTCGCGGCGCGCGCGGCAGAGGAGTCAATCCTCGGGCTTCCAGTCCCGCCATGACAAACGCATCGATCGGATTTCGGGCAGACGATGCTTCCTTGACGGTCGGCAGCGCCGGGCGAACCGGCGGCTGGAACGACCAGTGCTTGCGCGGATCTTCAATGACTTTCTCGTCCGACGGACCAGCGGCTCCCTGCTCGACCCATGTTCGGATCAGCTTAACCTCCTCGGCGGTGAGCGGTTCCCCCTCGGGGGGCATTTTGAGATCTCCTTGACCGGAGAGCGCGTCGATCAGAACGCTCTGCTCGATATCCCCCGCCACGACCGCCGGGCCGCGATCGCCCCCTTTGAGCAGGAACCGCGCCGCATCGACCCGCAAACCCGATTCCTGCCGCAGATGGCCGTGGCAGGCGACGCAACGGCGCGACAAGACCGGCTTGATTTGCGTGAGGTAATCGACCCGGGCCGCCGCCGGCTTTTCAGCCGGGCTGCTCTTCGCTGAGCCGTTCGCCGCCGCCGGCTCGGCCTTGCCGGGCTTCGACCCCGGTTCGTCCGCCGGCACCCACGATCCGGTGAGGATCGTTAGGGCAAGCATTGCTCCGACGAAGAGTTTTCGGCCCATCATTCGGTCGTCTCCGCGCGGAAAGTTGATCCCTGAACGCTCATTGGGTGATGATCGTCAGCCGGAGGGCGGACACATCGGAATTCCTTTATTTTCCCGAATCACCGGGCCGGGTCAAGGAATGTTGCCGAATGAGCAGCGAATCGACGCACAATCCACGCTGCCCGCCGCCAGTCGTGAGTTTCGGCTACGTCATTTTATCCGTACAACGGATCATTCCTTCGGATTCCGGAAGATCGTCAGGTCGACCTTCTCCCCAGAGTCCAGGAAGACTTTCCCCGCCATCTTGCTCAACACTTCGGTCAGCGTGTCAACATATTGCCTTCGCAATGCCATTCGCCGCGCTTGGGCATAAGGCTGAACTCCCTCCGTTTCCTGGCGACGAAACTCAGCCACCACCCGAGTAAAGCTTTCGGCCTGTCCTTGGGCGTTCTCGAACAAGTCCCGGCTGTAAATCTCCGCCTCGTCGAGGACTTGCCGATTCTCTGCCTGCGCTGCTGACTGACGTTGCTCGGCATACGTCCGCGCCGCGTGGATGTAGTTTTCCTTGTCGGCCCGGGCATTGGCGACATCCAGAAAATACGACTTCACGCGCGCCGGCGGATAGACAGCATTAATCGCCACTTCGTCGACTTCAATCCCCAATTGGTGTTCGGACACGAGCGTCCTCACCCGCGCGGTAAGCATTTCGCGCAGTTCGCCCAGCCCCAGCGGATGCACGAAATCGACGCCGCTCGAAGCGATCATATCGGCGGCGGTCGCCTCCACCAGGCGCTCAAGTTGCTTCGCCGGAGATTCCGACGCGTACAGGTACCGCACCGCTCCGGTCTCGGAGACTCGGTACTGCACGCCGATCTGCACGTTGAGGATGTTCTTGTCCCCGGTCAAAAACTGCGACTGGTTGAGCGAATTGAGCGTGCGCAGAAAGCCCCCTTCTTCGGCGGTGTCGAGCTCCACCGAGCCGATGGTGAGGGTGTGGACTTCGTTCAATTTCACCCGATCGACGCGCGAAAAAGGATACGGAAGATCGAAGTGCAGCCCGCTCCCGACAAGCTGCGGACGCCCTTCAGCCGTGGCAAGCACGCGGCCGAATCGCCGAACGACCCCTTTCTCGTTCCCCTGCACGACGTACCAGCCTGTCATCAGGTACGCCGCCACGAGAACACAAACCGCAATGATCCAACGTTTCATGGTTTGGCTCCCGGATTTCCCGAGACCTTCTCGCCGGCGGGAGCTGCCGGAGGAGAGGGAGATTTTTCCGGGGGGGACGGCACTGGCTTCTCGATCTCCGGCACTCCTTCCGACAGCAGCTTCAACAGGCTGCTCGAAGCAGAGAGAACCAGCGTCGTCTTTTCATTCAGGAACTGCTTATACGCGTCGAGCGTCCGCTGCACGCGATAAAACTCCGGATCTTGTGCGTGGGCCTGATTGAGAATGGCGATCGAATCGGCTTCCGCCTTGCCGCGGATGCGCTCCGCTTCCGCGCGGGCCCGTGCCAGGATCTCGCTATATTGTCGATCCGCCTGGCTGCGGATGATGCGGTTCTCGGCCATGCCAGCGCTTCGGTAACGATCGGCGATTTTCTTCCGCTCGCTCTTCATCCGCTCGAACACCGCCGGCTGATTTCCGGCAGGGAGATTGAGCCGCCGAATGCGGACGTCGACAATTTCGATCCCCCAGCTGTCGCGCAGGCTCTCTGCTTCCCGTTCGCGTTGACTAAGTTGCTCCCGAAGAGTACCTGAGAGACGATCGATCGGTCCGGGCTGCGCAGCATCCGGCCCATGCTCGGAATCGACGGCGTTCAACAGACCGCTCAGTTCGACTTTGCCAATTTCCGTCCCCAGAATCGACCGCACGCGCCGTTCGAGGTTCTCTTCCGCGACGCCGGTCGAGCCGAGACTCTGAAAGAACCGTACGACCGGACGTTTCAGCAATTCGGCGCCGTCCGCACCGGGTTCGGCGATCTTCCAGCAGATGTACGTATCGACCGTGATGTTCTTCTTGTCGCGGGTGAACATCTCCCGGCCGGGCGGATCGAACAACTGCATGCGGCGGTCGAATCGCAGCACGGTATCGATGGGCCAAGGCAACTTAAACTGCAGGCCGCGCGATTCCGGCAGGTCATAAACGGCGACGATGCGTCCTAATCGCTGCACGACGACATATTCCGTCTCGTCGACGAACACCACCGACGTGACGAGCGCGGCCGCGGCAAGGATCAGCGACACGCCCACGATCCAATGTCGCGATTGAGGACGCCCGAAGGCGTTGAGATCATTCTCATCCCCGGACCCGAAGTTCTTTTTGAATGCGTTCATGATTGATTAGCTTTGATCAAAATGTTCGTCATCATTCGCTTGATCAATTGAGGCAGTCGTCCGATCATGGGGAAGATTCGAGACTACATTCCCCGATGACGGCTCGTTACCGGTCCTCCTGGTTTTCAATTTGCGGGAACAATTCACGGGCTTCCGGTTCGGCCGGAGTTGCCGGGGCCGATTGCAAGGCGCGATTCAAGGCAGGAACCGATCCGAGTTCGCTGGGATCGACGAGCATTAGATGTTGCCGCCCACCGATAGCAGGATCGACGATCGTCAGCGGCCGATTCGCCAGAACCTGCTCGACGGTCCGCCAGTACATTTGCAACGCAGTGAGTGTCGGGCTGGCGCGATACGACTGCAGCAGGCTGTTGAACCGAGCCGCACCCCCTTCCGCTGACTGCACCCGCGAGACCGCCGACTCATGTGCGGCGAGAATGGTTGCTCCCGCTTCTCCCGAAAGAGAGAACCGCCCCTCCGCGTTCTCCTGCGTCAATTGACGCCAAAGCTTCTCATCGAGTGACCAGTCGGAAACATTGCCGGTCGTCGAGCTGTTCACGGCATCCTGCTTGGATGGGACCGACGCGCTCAACAGTCGGATTGCCTCCTCCCCCGCCCCGGTTAACACTTTGCCGGCGTAATAGGCCTGGGCGTCGTTGCGGCTTTGCTCCCGTTCCTCGAGGGCATCGGCAACGTCCCGATAGGAAGGCACGACCGCCAGCGGCGGATGGACATCAAGCAGGCTGAGATCCATGACTTCCAATCCCAACCCGTAATTGACGATGCGCTCGCGAATGCGCGCAAGGCACTCCGATTCCATCCGCGTGCGTTCATCAGCCAACAAACCGTCCAGGCGGCGTTCGGCGGCAATCTCCCGGATCTCTCCCTCCGCCACCGCGCGCAGCGTCTCGACCGGCTGAGTCGAGCCGTACACGTAGTCCTTCAAATCGGAGATTCGATAATGCACTTCCGCGGTCACTTCGGCGGCGACTTCATCACCGGTGAGCAACAGAGATTCGTCGGGGCGCGGCTCGTAGCCGGTGTTCGCGTGCTCGCTCGTCCATTCAATTGGCGCGCCGAGTGTGTCGAGCGGAGCAGTGGTTGCGTCGGTACGCACGGGTTTGCGGCCGCGCGTGCGGAAACCGATCTCCAACCCGCGCACCCGCCCGACCTGCTCGCGATAGATCCGCTCGAACGGGGCGGGGAGCCGCCAATGCAAACCGGGTGAGAGTTCCGTCAAAAACTTTCCGTAACGTGTGACCACGGCGCGTTCATCTTCGGTAATCATCACAATTCCGGAGAGGAACCAGCAGAAGGCCGCTCCCAGGACCGCGATCCGCGCGAGAACATGTCGGTTCTTGAGGAACTGAAACACGAGCCGCGTGGGAGACAAGAACGTCGCCAGCCGATCCGTTCCGCGAATAAGCGACTGCATCCCTCGGCCGAGCCGAGTGTCGTCCCAGCGTTCAAACCACAGTAGCCGCATGGCGTTCATCATCACCGCAAGCGAAGAAAATTCGTGAAACAGCGCCCCCGCGACGGGACTCAAAAATCCGAGTCCGCACAATGCCATTCCCACGAAGTTCATGCCGAACGCAAACAGGAAGATGCTCTGCCGAATGTTTCGGACCAGTTGCCGCGACAATCGCAGCAGCCCCGGCAATGGACGGAGCGGATCTCCCATCAACACCAGATCCCCCGCCTCGGCGGCGATGTCGCTGCCGACTCCCCCCAGCGCGATGCCCACGCCAGCGGCTGCAAGTGCCGGCGCATCGTTCACACCGTCTCCCACCATCGCCACTCGCGCACCGTCGCGCGAACGTGATTCGATCCAGCGGGCTTTGTCGGCCGGCAGCATCTCCGGCTCGACCTCATCAATCAACCCGAGCAATGCAGCCACGGCCTGGGCCGGCTCGGGACGATCCCCGGTGAGCAGCGCAAACGCCCGGATTCCCTCGTCGCGGAGTTCCTCGATCACATGGCGGCTTTCCGCGCGAAGCGTATCCCGCACGCCGATCGCGCCGATTACCTCACCATCAACGGCCACGAGCAGCGTCGTCTGGCCGGAGTGCTCAAGTTGGCCGAGACGAACCTCAACCTCCTGCGAGATCTCTGTCTGCTGTGTCTCCAGGAATCGACGATTTCCGACGGCGACTTGCCGGAGTACCTCTGGTGCCGCGGAATTTGTTTGATGGGGGGCAGCTTCCATCGACCACGGCCCGAGCAAACTTGCTCGCGCGCGGACGACAACTCCCGAACCGGGATGCGCCGTGAACTCTTCCGCCGCCGGCACAACGATTCCGCGCGACTCCGCCTCTCGCAAGATCAGCCGGGCGAGCAGATGTTCGCTGCGCTTCTCCGCGACCGCCGCCACACGAAGAATTTCTGGCTCGCTCAAGCCGGTGAACGACACGACCTCGCCGAGCGCCAATTCGCCGCGTGTGAGAGTCCCGGTTTTGTCGAACGCGATCGTATCGATATGTGCTAAACGCTCAAGCGCCGCCGAACCTTTGACAACCACGCCGGTTCGCGCCAGCCACGCCATTGCGGCAACAACGGCCGTTGGAGTTGCCAAAATCAACGGGCAGGGACAAGCAACCACCAGTACGCCCAGCGCCGGTTTGAATCCCGCGGCCCAGGTACCGTCGTAAAATCTCCAGGCAATGAGAGTGATTGCGGCGATGCCAAGCACCACGGGCAAGAAGAGACGTGCTAATCGGTCTGCCGTCCGTTCCAGCGGGGTCTTGCGTTCGGCCGCTTCCGCGACTAGCCGCACAACACTTGCCAGCGTTGTTGCTTCGCCAACTTTGCGCGCTGCCACCGTGAGGGTGCCGAACTGATTCAGCGTGCCGGTGAAAACATCATCTCCTTCGCCTTTGTCCACCGGCAGGCTTTCGCCCGTGAGCGCGCTTTGATCGACCGTGGAAGCGCCCGAGACCACACGACCATCGACCGGAATCCTCTCCCCCGGCCGAATCGCGACAAGGTCACCCACGATGACTTGGCTGACCGGCAGATCCGACTCCCGGTCATCGCGAATGACATGCGCGGTCGGCGGGCAGAGATTGAAAATCCGACGGATAGCGCGTTGTGCACGATCCACGGTGTACCCCTCGATGCTTTCACCGCACAAGGCGATGAACACGACCAGCGCCGCCGTTGTGTGTTCGCCGAGAACGATTGCCGCGAGAGCCGCGATGGTCAACGCCAGGTCCGCGCCGACGCGCCCGTCGAACAGACCTTCAAGCGTCTGGTAAAGAATTCGTGCCCCCCCGAGCACCGCCGCCAGCAGCGACAACCGAAAACCGAACGGTGTTCGATAGGCAGACCACGAGGCATCACCAGTGAGCCCGGTGAGAAGATCGAGCAGGGCGTCGGCCCCAAACAGCAGCCCGACAACTGCCGTGAGCACGTAAATGGGAGCCGACTGGTAATGAAAGCTCCGTTCCGCCTCGGCGACGGCGACGTCCCCGGGGGCATTCTGCTGCAACAATTCTCGGGCGGATTCAGGAACGTAGTGCATCGCGGGAAATACCAAAGACGGACAGCGGCCGAAACATCGTCGGGGATTGATGTCGATCGTACTGCCGCCGGAAAAAATGCGGAAATCCGGGCAATTCCATCGTATCCAACCCCATGGGCAGTGGCCAGACGACGCCAGAACATCGGGTTTCGTCGCGAAAAACCGGCATTCGGTGGTTTTGGTTGACGTGCCCCTTCCGTATGCTGCAGCCTGAAGGGACGCAGCGGCAGGTCCGGACCGCCATAAAACCCCGGCAACGAATGCCTTTCGAGGAGAGGTCTGATGAAAAAATTGAACGGCCGAGTGGCCCTTGTGACCGGGGCGGGACGAGGTATCGGTCGGGCGATTGCCATCACATTTGGCAAAGAAGGGGTTCGCGTGGCAGCAGTCGCGAGAAGCAGAACTGAACTTTCCGCGCTCGTGGACGAGATTTCGTCGGCCGGCGGTGAAGCGATTGCCATTGAGGCCGATCTTTTTGAACGCTCTGAGTGTGCCCGGGTCGTTACCGAGACACGCACAAAATTGGGCTCGGTCGATATTCTGGTCAACAACGCGGGACTTGGAAGCAGCGCGCACCCAGCCCCCGTTGTGGAACTTCCGACTGACTTCTGGGACCGCACGCTCGAGTTGAATCTCACCGTGCCGTTTCTACTGGCAAAAGAGATCCTACCCGACATGCTGCAGCGCGGCTGGGGCCGGGTGATCACGATCGCATCGATCGCCGGGCGTGTCGGTTCGATGCACGGCGCGGCCTACACCGCCAGCAAGCATGGAGTGATGGGCTTGATGCGAACGCTGGCGCTCGAGACCGCCGGCACCGGAGTCACGGTCAATTGCATCTGCCCCGGTCCGGTCAAGACGGTGATGAACGATCTTCGCATTGCCTACGACGCAAAACGGCTCGATGTCCCCCTGGAACAGCTTGAACAGAAGTTGACGCCGATCGGAGGCCGGCTGGCTCCGGAAGACATCTCGCCGATGGCGGTCTACCTTGCGGGAGACGACGCGCGGATGATCACCGGCCAGGCGTTCAATATTTGCGGCGGTTTGGTGATGGCGTGACGGCGCGCCCTGTTCCGACGAACGTTCACAACCAGAGCCGCTGGCGGAGGAATTCGATGACGTCGCCGAAGAGAACGTAACCCAGGCTTCGCTTGCCGCAATGAACCTTGCCCCGGACTTCCGCGCCGATCCGCAAGTTGGGCAGCTTGGATGCATCGGTGGAAGCAAAGACTTCGAAGACGCTCCCCCGCTCCGCCGACGTGACGGCTCGCGTGGAGATCTCTTCGACTTCGCCCGAGAACGTTGACTCACTCGCCGTCGCGAGAATGAACTCGACCGGAAGCTGGTCCTTGCCGGCCGCTTCCTGGGCGCGGAGCAGGTGCCCCATGCGATGTTCCTCTACTTCCAGTTCGAGCCTCCAGGGGCCTGTGTCGTCCATGACTTCCAGCAAGGACTCTCCCATCTGCACCGGACGATTACCGAGAAGTTGATCGAGCTGGAACGTGGCCACGACGCCGTCAATCGGCGCGCGGACAATAAGCTCTTCATCTCTTTTCTTTAACAGCTCGACTTGAAGGATGAGGCCCCGAATCTGAATTCGTGTTTCCTCCAGCCTGCTCACGAGTTGAGCCAAGTCATTCCGGTTCTCGCTGGTTTCGGCTTCCACGCGTTGCCCTTGCAGACCCCGCTCAATCTGTGTTTGGGCATTCAAGTCGCTGACCGCTTTGTCAAGCTTCGCCTGCAGTTCATCGTTGCGCAGCTTCAGTAGCTGATCACCTGCCTTAACACGCACACCCCCTTCGACGAAAATCTCCTCGACCTTTCCCATCTCCGGGGCGAAGACCTGTCGGCGGACGATCGGCATCAGTCTCCCTTCTCCCTCGACGCGATATTCCCACGGCACAAATGTCAGCACGAGGCTGACCACGGCAATTGCTCCCAGGATCGCAGCGGTCTTTGCCAGCTTCCGGCCATGAAACCACTCAACAGCCTTCCCCAGGGTTTGCCACACCGGCAAGAGGAACACTCGCTGATGTCGCCGGGCATTGAAGAGCGCCGCCGCGACGTGGTCCGCCAGCAAGGCGGCCCGGGCCTCCAACTGCGGTTGCGGCTGACTGTCGGCCACCTGTTCCACGATCAAGCAGGCGAATGCACGGCTGCGCTTGCGCTCTTTCTCGGCGCGGTCGTCGGGATCAGTGGTATCGACGACCGGTTCGGTTTCAAACATCGGCACCAGCATCACCATCCGCGAGCCGCTCTCGTGGATGAAATCGGCCAGAGGCTTCTCTAGCTGCGGCGCGAGGTTCTCGATCTTCCCGGTAAAGGTGATCGACTCGTGCATCGCGATCACCCTGTCGGCGATGGCGGCCATCGCGCGACACAGGTTCGCCCGCGAATTCACGCGGTCCTGCCCGCTGATGGCAAGCACATCGGTTTTTCGCCCGCGGAGCACGGCGACGCTCAAGCGATCGCAGCGGAGCAATTGCCGCCCGTCGTTCGCCGCCGTGGCTGCAACCTCATTGATGTCGAGGCTGCGTGCCAGCTCATACAGAAACGGTTCAAACTCGCCGTGGAACTTTTCCGGAGGTTCGGAGGCCGCCGCGTTTCGCCTCCGCTCGAGATACCGCGACGCATAACCGGTCATCTGCTCGACGAATTGCAAGTAGCCGGGACGGGCTTCGACCGGAGAGTCGGGACGCTGAAAGATTTCGACAACACCGACGCTGTCGTCAGCCACTTGCAAGGCCGCGAGAATGATGAGATAGGGGACCGGCAAGTTGGAAGCATTCGCGTCGTCGGGTGCGTGCGAGCAGGCTTCCCCGGTGGCGATCACATCCGCGAGCAGGCGGTCATTCAATCGCGCCACCTGGGCATTCTCGCGCAGCCCGATGTCGGCGATGCGGATCTCGCACGCAAGATTGAGCCTCGCCCCACCTTCCAGCGTCCAGATTGCTCCGGCTCGCGCACCGAGGGCCGTCACGAGCATCTGGAGGAATTGCGGGAAGAAGGCTTCCGGCGGAATCGATGATTGCGAGAGTTGCTCGATCTCGCGGGCCAGTTGCAAGACGCGTTCGCGAACCTGCTGAACGCCGGCTGGATTTGTCATAAATAAAACTTACCCCAGCCCATCAAACCGTCTTCCACCACCTAACACGCCGCGTCCTAAGAACCATTCGTCGCGCCGGCGGACTATGCAAAACGCATTCTAGATTGTTCGATGATTTAATGCAAAACTTTGCCGTCGCCGAGTATGAAATCGTCACGCGGGTTTATCGGACAATGGCCAGAAAACGCGTCTTGCAAGGCAATTGTGCAGGGGGTCAGGGAGTGCGAATCATAAGAACATCTTCCGGCAATTCACCGACAACTGATACAATCACTCCATTGCCCCTATTTCAATCCCTTGTTCCAGGAGTCTAGTGTCATGCGACATGCCTTGACGGTCTGTAGTCTTTGCGGGGCGTGTGCGGTCGCCTGGATTGGCTGGGGGGGCGTGCAAGCGTTTTCCCAGGAAGGCCGAGCCGGTTCTTCCAAGGGATCGGCCACATCGAACGTCGACCGGGTTCATCTTCCGCAATGTCGTATTTTGCTGCCGAAGAACGTGCGGCTGGCAGCCGACCGCCCAGGGGTCATTGCGTTTATCGGACCGGAAGAAGGGGATCGAGTGAATGCCCGGCAGCAGCTTGCACGGCTTCGGGATGAAGTGGCTCAGGCAAATGTGGGGGTTGCCGCACTGCTCGCGGAAATCGACATCGACGTCCGCTATGCCAAAAAAGTTCAGCAGTACGACACCGTTAATCTCGACCGCGCGCTGGAAGCCAACAGAAAGCTTCCCAATGCCGTTCCAGAATTGGAAGTCGAGGAAATGCGGCTGGCCAAGGAAAAGAGTTTTCTCCAAATCGAAAAAGCGGAGCATGATCTTAAAGTCAACCAGTTAAAGCTGCAGGAAGCGGAAGCGGAGTTGAAGACGTACCATGTTGAAGCTCCGTTCGACGGCATCGTCACGCGAATTTTCAAGCGGCCGGGAGAAGCGGTCCGCCAGGGAGATACGATTCTTGAAATGGTGAACACCGATCTTGTTCAGGTTGAAGGAGACGTCGATCTCAAAAATGTGTATGCCGTCAGGGAAGGAGCGAAAGTCATCGTTCAGTTGGACGTTCCTGGCGATGATCTCGAAGTCGAGAAACAGGAGTTCGAAGGGCGCATCGGATTTGTTGACGTGACCGTGACCACCGCGACAAATACCGTGCGGGTTTGGGCGGAGGTGGAAAACCGAGATAATATCCTCCGCGGAGGTGGAATCGCCAAGATGACTATCTTCCCCGACGATGTCGTGGCGCCCACCAAGAAAGGGGGCGCCGAAGCCCCCCGTCCGCGGCAATCCTCCAATTCGCCGCGCACCCGCGCGAATTGATTGGTCAGATTGATAATCAATGCTCCTTCGCCCTAAACCGAAATACCGATCCCGTTCATCCCGATGAGCACCGCTTCCGCCGCCTCAGCCGCAATGGTCCCTTCCACGCGGCGCCCCATTCCCCTGACTGGGCGGCTCGACTTGCGCATCGAGCGGATCGAATACCAGGGGCTCGGATCTTGGGTCGTAAAAGATCCGGTGGCGCTGAAGTACCACCGGCTCAATGCCGAGCAATACCGCGTGCTGCGCTTGCTCGACGGTCGGCGCAACCTCGAAGAGATACGCGCCGAGGTACTGCGCGATTTCCCGACGCTGCAGTTCACGCTGGCCGACGTGCAGCACCTCATCACCGATCTGCACAACAAAGGGCTGGTGCTGAGCGATCGCTTCGGGCAAGGGGCGTCGCTGCTGAAAAAGCATCGCCAGGAGCGTTGGGAGAAAATCAAACGGCTATTCTTCAATCTGCTCTACCTGCGATTGCCGGGCTGGGATCCCGACAAAACCTTGCAGCGGCTGCATCCGCTGGCGAAGTGGATGTTTGACCGGCGGGTCGTGGCGATTTGCATGCTGGTGGTTGCGTCGTCGATCCTGTTGCTGTTTGTGCAGTTCGACAAATTCCGCGAGCGACTGCCGGAATTCCAGCAATTCTTCGGCTGGCCGAACCTGATCTATCTTTGGCTGACCCTCAGCCTGACGAAAATTATCCACGAATTCGGGCACGGTCTCTCCTGTAAACACTACGGCGGGGAATGCCATGAGATGGGGATCATGCTGCTGGTGTTCAGCCCGTGCCTCTATTGCGACGTCTCGGACTCTTGGATGCTGCGCAACAAATGGCATCGCATTATCATCGGTGCCGCGGGGATGTATATCGAAATCATCCTGTCAGCCATCGCGATTTTCGTCTGGTGGTTCACGAAGCCCGGACTGCTGAATCATCTCAGTCTGAATGTCTTCTTCGTGACGACCGTGACCACCGTGATCTTCAACGCGAATCCGCTGATGCGTTACGATGGCTATTACATGCTGGCGGATTTTCTGGAGATCCCCAATCTCCGGCCCAAGGCCGACAAGCTGCTCCGCGATACGTTTGCCTGGTACTGCCTGGGAATCGAATCGCGGCCAGACCCGTTCATGCCCGAATCCGGCCGGCCCTGGTTCGTTCTGTTTACGATCGCCTCGTCGATTTACCGTTGGGTCGTGCTCTTCGGGATCACCCTCTTCCTATATACTGTGCTCAAGCCGTATCGATTGCAGAGCATCGGCATCATGCTGGCCGCTGCATCGATCGGTGGAATCGTTGTGAATCTTGTCTTGAGCTTGTATCGCATCATCACCGCCCCGAGGAGCGAGCCCTTGGATCAACGAAAGGTGACTGTCACCGTTGCGGTTGCGTCGATATTAATCGCCGCCGCGGTCTTTTTTCCTTTGCCGCTGCACGTGGTATCAACGTTTCAGATCGATCCCCATGATGTGAAGCATGTTTATACGATCACTCCCGGCCAGCTTACCGAAATCCTGGTGAAGCCCGGGGACCACGTGAAAGCGGGGCAGGTGCTGGCGCGTTTGACCAACCATGAGGACGAAGAAAAGAAACTCGCGCTTGAGATCGAGTACAAGGTCTCGGAAAACGAAGAAAAACTGTATCGCTCGATTGGCGATGCCGCGCAGGAACGCTCAGCAACCGTCAAGAAGGCTGGCATCGCCAAGCAGTTGGCTGACTATGAGCAGCGGTTGGCCCACCTTACAATCGTCGCGCCATGCGACGGAACTGTCGTCGAACCGCCCCATACTCCGGAACCGAAGCAAGACGAAACGCAAGTTCGCCTCGACCGCTGGCATGGGATCCCGCTCCATCCGCGCAACCTGGGTTGCTACCTCGAAGAACGAACGCATCTGTTGTCGGTCGCTCCCGCTATCGAGAGCGATGCCATCCTGCTCGTCGATCAGGGAGATCGAAACGACGTCCTGGTCGGGCAGGAGGTCGAGATCAAATTCGAGCATTTGCCCGATCAGACCTTCAACGGCTCGATCAGTCGAATTTCCGACAAACCGATTCCCTTCGCGCCGCAAACACTTTCAAACAAGCACGGGGGGGAACTTCCGACAGTCACGGATGAGCATGGGAGAGAGCGTTTAACAAGTCCCATGTACGAGGCTTCGGTGACCTTGGCGGACGAACCGGATCTGATACTGCCTGGTATGCGGGGCCGTGCTCGCTTCACGGTCGACCGCCGCTCAGCCGCGGAATGGCTCTGGCGATATTTGCGCCGGACGTTCCATTTCCGACTGTAGAACCTTTTCTCGTGAACACTCCTGCTGAAAAAGAGACGATCCTTCTCCAGGCATCTGAGCTGGCTTATTTACCGGTTCACGCCGATTGCTGGTAAACCCGGCGGGCTTGCGTATCGGTAAATTCCCCCATTCATTTTCAGATCCCTCAGAGCACAA
>CAZVJA010000006.1:37135-60467 GCA_964626885.1 uncultured Planctomycetaceae bacterium
GTCTTGAGCTGACTCCCGTCCAGCACCATCTTTTACGCAAGGAATTTCACCGTGAGCAAGAAACCCGAAGATGGCGATCCAAAGGAAACATCAGCACCCGAGCAGGCCGCACAAGCGACGATCAAAGTCGATGATGCCGGCGCCAGTGCCGGTTACGCGAATTTCTGCCGGGTCTCGAGCACACCGGAAGAGTTGATTCTCGATTTGGGACTCAATCCGCATCCGTATGCCACTGGCGAGACCACGGTGCATATCACGCAGCGGATCATCATGAATCATTTCACCGCAAAGCGACTGTTGAATGCGCTTGGCTTGGCGTTGCAGCGACACGAATCAGCCTTCGGTGTGCTGGAAACCGACGTTCGCAAACGGGTGAAGACCACCCAGTAAGAGCGGGTTCCCACGATGACCGACGAAACCGCGGATGCCGGCAGCGACGATCAAAAAAACATTCCTCCGGCGAACAATCCTCAAACGGAGGAGATCCGGCATTCGCCGATCGGCGCTCTTGTCCCTGAACGGGTTGCGCGCGGTGTTTTCAGCACCGGCGCTGTCGTCGTTCAGGGAACTCACGAGTTCATTATCGATTTTCTGCTGCGAATGTCCGCGCCTCAGCAGGTCGCGGCGCGAGTGGTTTTGTCCCCGGGCGTTGTTGCTCAATTGATCGCCGCGATGCGGGAGAACCTGAACAATTACGAGAAAAAGTTCGGCCCGCCGATGGTGCCCCAAGCCCCCGGCAGTTCGACGCCTCCTGTTACGCCGGCTCAGCAGTCATCCGTTCAGGAACTCTATGAGCAGCTCAAGCTGCAAGATGACGTGTTATCGGGCGCCTATGCCAATGCCGTGATGATCGGACATACCGGAAGCGAGTTCTGCTTCGATTTCATCACGACGTTTTATCCACGCTCTGCCGTTTCCTGCAGAGTTTACATGTCGGCCCCGTCCGTCCCCAGATTTCTCGACTCTCTCAAGCATTCCTATGAGAAGTACCGCGAGAAACTCGGGAAGACGCCGCCGCCCAAACCTCCCGAGGAAGCTGCCGGCTGACAGACTCGGCGACGAGCCGTGACGAAATCGGCCATCCGCTGGACAACTCATGGGCGCTTGATGATGCCACTGGCATCGTCAACCAGACGGTCGCTGAAGGTCGTTTACGCCGGTTGAAGGATGCGCAGCGTTGTCGACTTCACCAGATGCTTGACCCGCGGGCGATAGTCGACCATGTGCGGGGCTTGCAGGTGCGCTTTGAGGGTGTCGAGCGACTCCCACTTCTCGACCACCACGACTGTGTTCGCTCCCTCACGTTTTTGTGCGGCGATGTCAGTGTCGGCATCGATAGCGGGGCCGTATTCCACGCAGCCGGTCTCAGCACGGACCAGCGGGACGATCCGGTGGAACTCCCGCAAAAACTCCTCTCGCCCTCCCGCATTCAGTTCAATCGTCGCCAGCACATGGATCACGGCTTATCCTTTCTCCGTTGGTGTCGATGTCCTGTCCGCGGCTACGAACAGCGGCGATCGACAAATCCCCAGGCGATTCATCCAATAGGAGCCGAGTACCCCTAGAGTCGACAACCCATACCGCACGCTCCGCCGAAAGTTGATGCTCGATGCTTCCTTGAAGTACCGCACCGGAACCGGAATGTCTCCCAGCTTGAACCCAAAGTGAACCGCTTGGGCAAGGAATTGGCTGTCGAACACGAAATCCTCGGAATTCCTCTCCCACGGAATTGTTTCCAGGACTTCGCGACGATAGGCGCGAAATCCGCTGTGGAAGTCGCCGAGATTCTGGCCGAGGGCGACGTTCTCGATGATCGTCAGCCCGCGATTAGCGATGTATTTGTAAAGGGGCATGCCGCCAGCTAACGCCTCCGAGCGGGTGCGGATCCGAGAGCCGAGCACGACATCGCAGATGCCGAACTTCAGTATCTCCACGGCAATTCCGATGACCCGGCTGTCGTACTGATAGTCGGGATGAATCATGACAACAAAGTCCGCCCCGGCATCCAGTGCACGGCGATAGCAGGTCTTCTGGTTTCCACCGTAGCCCCGATTCCGTTCGTGCTCGATGACAGTCAGCCCCATTGCCCGGGCGACTTCCACGGTGTTATCACGGCTGCAATCATCGACCAGAATGATTTCATCCACGGCACCTGGCGGAATGTCACTGACGGTCTTCTGCAGCGTCAGCGCGGCATTATAAGCCGGCATTACGGCGATGGTGCGTGTTCGTCGCGATGTTTGTCCTGCGGGTACAGAGCCCTCGACAGGTGAATCTTTGGAGTCATCAGGCATGGAACGACCAGCGAGAGGAATGGAACTCATCACGGGCATTGTGACTTCCCTTCTCCGCAAGTACAACCGCGCCGGAAGACGTCCTTCAAATCCGGTCAAATACTCCCTGAGGCGATTGACCGAACGGGCGACCGCGGTTTGGCACGCGGATCGAAGTTATACCAGCACGTCCACGGGGCTGAGCACGCGATTTCGACCGGCATCCTTCGCCTGGTACAATGCCGCGTCCGCAGAGGCAATCACTTCAACCTGGCTATTGCCGTGAGTAGGAAATGTCGCGATGCCCGCGCTCAATGTCACCGGAATCTCGAATTGCTGGAAGCGAATATTCGCCGACTCGAGGGCATTGCGGATTGCCTCGGCAATACGGGATGCCCCGGAAACGTTCATTCCAGGGAGTAATATCGCGAACTCTTCGCCGCCGTACCGGGCCAGCAAAGCACGGTCGCTCGAGCGAGTTTCCAGAAGCTGCTCCTGCATGACACGCGCCGCCTGCCGCAGCACCTCATCTCCCGCCGGATGCCCGAACCGATCGTTGATCGACTTGAAGTGGTCCAGATCGCACAAAATCAGAGAGCAATCGAGCCGCGATTCATGAGCCGACTTCAGTTCTTCCTCGAACCGCGCGTCGAAGGAGCGACGATTGGCGACTCCGGTGAGCGGATCGACGCGCGCATACCGTTCGGTCACGGCATGATTCAACACGCGAAGCAATGTCTCGGAGAGATAATGAACGGCCCACTCGGCCAATTCCAACTCCGTGGATGTAAACGGCGTTTCCGCCTGTCGCGAAACACAGATCGCTCCGATTACCCGATCCTTCTGAATCAGCGGCGCCGCGATTGTCGCCGAGATCAGGGATGTGATCTCAGCCGATACCAGTGCTTTACGGTCGGGAACAATCTGTTTTCGGTGGGAGACGGCGAGATCCGCCAGCCGGTCCTCGTACCGGTTCCACTGTGCGAGAACGCTGGGCTGTAAATTGATCCCGCAGCGAAGGAGTGCTCTTTTCGTCGGGGGATGATCTGAATTCATCAGGTAGATGCTGGCCCGATCCACTTTCAACTTCGACTGCAAATCATTGAGGAACGCGTCAATCATCGCAAGGGGTGATTCATAATGGCGGTCAGCGACCGCTCTCAGTTCGAGCACGGCGCTGGCGGTACGCAGTTTTGTCTCCTGCACTTGCATCGCCTGAAACTGCCGCAGGTCGCCCGTGATGCTCTTCATCAGCCGGCGTGCCAGTTCCAGTTGCTGCTCAATTGGCGCTCCCTCGGGGTAAAGCGATGTGGTGACCAACACCCCCGCCAGACTATCCGAATCGCCGATTGCCACCAGGAACAACCGGTCCACCTTGCCCCGATCTTTATGCGCGATCTCACGCAATACCCCAGACTGGGCGATTTCCGAAGACTCCAGCACGACAGCGCGCGCGTCGGCGACACGCTGCTGAAGCGCGGCATCGATCCGCAATTTGCCGCGCGATTCGTCAGAAAGTCCCCGACTCTGCTCCACGAGGATGCTTCGGGAACCGAACGTGACCAGCGAGCCAAATCCTTCGTTGGGATTGGGAACAAATCGCTTCAGCAACAATCCCAAAACGCGGTTGAGTTCGGTTTCGGAAACGAATTCGTGCAGTATCTGGTTTTCGAGTCGAGTCAGCGTCCGATCCCGCTGGACCTCGCCCAGTTCACCTTCCAACGTTGCCATTTCCGACTGAAGCCGGGCTTGTTCTCGTTCCAGAACGCCGCGGCGATGAATGTGCACGAGGTATTGAAAACCACAGATGGCGGCAAGTGCAACCACGCTGCCGCTGCTGACAGCTTGATTCGTGAAGTCGAGCAAGGGAGCAAATCCTTCAGACATGATTAATAAACCTGTTTCCATCGAGCCGGTGCGGGCCGCGGGAAATTCCTCCACAACATTAGCTTAGGTTTATGAGCATGTCGGTTAGGGTACGCCCACGGCTGCTGATACCCGCGGGATGCTCCCGGATTGGAGACGAAAATCGTCTTATCCGGTACAATCGATACGTGAAACACCGGTATTAGAGGCCGCTTGAAATCGCGATCACCGGGCCGTGACGGAACCATCGGTTGATGCGGGTGGATTCCCAGGTTCGCGTCCGACCTGAGTCGCGCGGCAAAACCTGCTGAAACACCGCGATTTTCGTGTTGAGTTGCAAAAGGAATAGTTCATGATTCATGCCCCTGTTTCCCTGGCTTGCCTGCGACGACTCTGCGCATCTTTCCGTGGAGCCGTCGTCACATTCGTGTCGGTGGCAACGTGCGTGTCGATGATCAGCGGCTGCGGCGACCAAAAACCGGCGTCGACACCAGCATCAAAACCGGCCGACGCCGTGTCAAAACCTCACGGTGCGGCAACGAACGCGCCCCCCAAACCAAATGTCGAAGCGAACTCCAAGGCCGAAACAAAGGCTGCAGCGCCGCAGAAGTCCGGGGAGCCCAAAATCAGTGATGCATCCAAGGGAACCGAACCTCCGGCCGCCGCAAATGAATGGAGATCACTGTTCGATGGCAAGAGTCTGGAAGGATGGAAGGCGACCGATTTCGGCGGGGAGGGCGAGGTCCATGTCGAGGACGGATCGCTGGTTCTCGATATGGGAAATGATCTCACCGGTGTGACGATTACGCGCGAGGTTCCGCGTATGAATTACGAGGTCGAGCTGCAAGCCATGCGCGTCGACGGCTCCGATTTCTTCTGCGGCCTGACCTTTCCGGTGAAGGACGATCCTTGCAGCTTAATCGTCGGGGGATGGGGAGGGGGCGTCTGTGGACTCTCCAGCCTTGACGGCTTCGATGCCTCCGAGAACGAAACGACGTCCTACAAGGAATTCAAGACGGGCCAATGGTATCCGGTACGACTGCGAGTCACGGAGCAAAAAATCGAAGCTTGGCTTGATGGCGAGCGGATTGTCGACGTGGAAACGAAAGGGAGACGAATCTCGGTCCGCAGTGAAGTCGAGCGTTCCCGGCCGTTCGGGCTGGCCTGCTGGCGAACAAAAGCCGCCCTGCGCGACATTCGAGTCCGTCAATTGCCCCCCGCAGCCACAAAATAAGTTCACGGATTACATCTCCCGCGGCGGAGGTTCGCTGGGCGGCTTCAGCGTGCCGCCGGTGACGATTGCAGATCGAATTCATACCTTTTCTCGCGACTCTCCTGCTCCGGCACACGCTGGAACAGATAGATTTCCAGCGTGTCGTACAGCGAAACATCGTGATGTGTACGCGCGATCTGTTGCAACCGCTCGGCGACCATTGCCCCGCGCGACTCGTCGACCGTCGGATCAAAGTCAACCTGGAAAGTGATCCGCAAGATGTGAGGCGTTTGCTGGTGCATCTTCGGCTGTCCACCTTCAACGCGCGGTGCTGAACCAGGGAACTCCGCGACAATGGCATCTTGAAGCGGGCGGAAGGGAGCATAGTGAAAATGCCAGTACAGCCAAAGTCCGTAGGTCGCGGCAGCTCCGAATAGCAGCATTGCGATCACCATTCCGCGCCCGGAGAATTCACGAAAAGCGCGGGGCGACTGCTGGGACTCAATCTCTTGCTGGTCTTTCATGGCATCATCCGTGGGGATCGGTTTTCATTTCGTAACGTCTGCGTCAGGCGGGCGATGTCCTGCTCGGCACCGGCAATGGGAAGCGGTTTATCCATTTTCATCGACCAGCCGACCCGGCCGGAACGATCGACCAGAAAGACTCCGGTAGCGGTTCGCCCGCTTCCTTCCTCGAGCATTCCCCAGGCACGGTGCACGCTCAAGTCATGGTCGGAGAGCAGAGGAAAGGGAAATGGTCCTGTCTGTTCGATGGCCTTCCGATTCTGCTGAGGAAGTGCCGTACTGACCGCCAGCACTTCAATGCCCGATTCTTTCAGCGCGGAATATTCTTCGCGCAGACGCAACACCACCTCGGACCCGGCCACTCCCTTCTCACCGTCGAAGAAAACAACCAGCACGCGAGCGTGGTCCAGATGACGCCGAAGTCGCACGAACTCCGATGGCTTGTTCTGGTCAAGCAATTCGATTTCCGGCGCAAGCTTGAGGGGGGGAGAAATGTCGGCTGCGATTTGCGCCTGAGTTGGGTAAGTGCGAGTCATTTTGTAAGCGCACAACAGTGCGATCGCGATCGCCGCGGCGGGCAAAACCAGAATTCGTCGGTCCATGCTCGTTCCCGCGCGTTCCGTGGGCTCTCAGACTCCGCGAGCGACTTCTTCTCGCGGAGCCGTGGGACGCCCCACGGCTGCATCACTCGCGGCCTTGTTCAGCGCCTTGAGGTACGCCCGCGCGCCCGCCTCGATGATGTCGGTGCTGACTCCCTTCCCATGATACGATCGGCCGCCGCACGAGATCTGAACCAAAACCTCGCCGAGAGCATCCTTCCCGCCGGAGACGCTGCGCACGGCGAAATCATCGAGCCGTGCGGAGATCCCGATGATACGTTCCATCGCTCGGAACACGGCATCGATCGGGCCGTCTCCCGTCGCGGCGTCGCAGAACACTTCTCCACCGTCGCATTGCAATTCCAATGTCGCCGTCGGAATGGCGCCCGTTCCGGCGGACGTATGAAAACTCACCAGGGTCCAGCGATCTTGCGTATCTCCGATGCGGTTTTCGATCAGCGCGACGATATCGGAATCGTAAACTTCCTTCTTCTTGTCTGCCAACGCGATGAAGTCCTCGAATACGCGTTGAAACGTGGCGTCATCGAGCGTATGTCCGAGGCTCACCACGCGGTCGCGGAAGGCATGTCGACCGCTGTGCTTGCCAAGCACGAGGTTCGTTCCGACAAAACCGACATCTTGAGGACGCATGATTTCATACGTGGACCGCTCTTGCAGAATTCCATGCTGATGAATGCCGGCTTCGTGAGCAAAGGCGTTTTGCCCGACGATGGCTTTGTTGCGCTGCACCTTCATTCCGGTAATGGTGGAAACGAGATGGCTGGTCGGATACAGCCGTTTTGTGTTGATGCTCGTTTCGACTCCGAAATAATCCGCGCGCGTCTTCAGCGCCATCACGATCTCCTCGAGCGCGGCGTTCCCCGCCCTCTCGCCCAGCCCGTTAATCGTGCATTCCACCTGTCGCGCCCCGGCCTCAATTCCGGCCAGACTATTCGCGACCGCCAAACCGAGGTCATCGTGACAATGCGTGCTGATGACGGCCCGCTCGATGTTCGAGACGTTCTTCTTCAGCGTCTCGATTACCTTTTTGTAATGAGCTGGGGTCGCATAGCCGACCGTATCGGGAATGTTCACCGTCGTGGCGCCGGCGTCGATGGCTTTTTCCACGACTTCACACAGAAAATCGAGTTCGGTGCGTGCGGCATCTTCGGGCGAAAACTCGATGTTCGGACAATACCCAGCCGCCCGCTTTACCATCTCGACGGCAGTCCGCACAATCTCGTCTTTGTCCATCTTCAATTTGTACTGACGGTGAATCGAACTTGTCGCCAGAAAGACGTGAATCCGCGACTTCTCCGCCTCCTTGAGTGCTTCCCACGCTCGATCGATGTCCTCGGCAAGGCAGCGCGCCAAACCGCAAATCACGGCTCCGCCGCCGAATTCGCGTGCGATCGTCTGCACGGCCTCGAAGTCGCCTGGAGAGGCAATCGGGAATCCCGCCTCGATGATGTCGACCCCCAGTTCGACGAGCGCCCGTGCGACCTGGAGCTTTTCGGCCGTGTTCATGCTGCAACCGGGAGACTGCTCACCGTCGCGAAGAGTTGTGTCGAAGATGACGATTTTGTCCGCGGGAGACATTTGGAACTCCAAGGGGTCATCGGTGAATGACGGACGGGTACGTGTTTGAGGTTCTCAATCAACACCATTAATGAAAAAACCCCGAGACCAACCGGTCTCAGGGTTTGTGGCAGTTTTGTATCAAGCCGCAAAAAGAACCTAAGACCTCCGGTGGGCCGGAAGGAGCAGAAGTAGTTCGAGGCTCAATAGGTTCTTCTGGTTCATGACGTTCGTAACATCGGACTTTCGAGGCGGAACCGTTAGCTCAAATTTACAGTACCATATCGCCCGGGTCAAGCGGGTCTCATTTCGAATGTGAGCGGTCCCCACGCTTAACCGGCAGACAATGTCTGGGCTATGGAGGTTCGCGTGATTCGAAAACCCCCATTTCCGAAGGGTTTTGCGCTCCCCGCAAACACAGCCGGGACAATTGCCCCCGTCACTCGTCTTCCTTGAGTTCAATAATGTTGCCGGTTTCCTTGCTGACGATAAGTTCGATTTTGTACGTCTTCAGTCCCGACCACTTGAGTGTATAGAGTTTCGCGGACATGAAACGTTCGTTGTAATCGCTGATCTCCGGCTCTTTCGTAAGTTGGCTGCGAAGTCCTTCGAAGCTCACGGGGGCCTCCCGAGTCGATTGATCGAGAGCCGCCTTGATGATTTTGCGGTTCTTGTCGTAGTCCGCTTTCAGCATGTATTGCACGCCCACCAGGCCGGCCAAGCCGAGAATCACCACCCAAACCACAATCCGCTCGATGGATGATCGCTTCGGTTTTGGTGCCGATGACTTCTGTTCCGCGTTTCTTTCCTCCGAGGACGGTTGGCTCATCTGTTGGCTCCTTTTTCTCGCTGATGTTCATCTGGCAAAGATGCGAATGAGGTCATTGTTCAGAACGAGAAATTGACGTGCGCCGTCGATTGGGTCACGGCCGCTTTCCCGAACCGGGAATTATGATGTGCTCGATCTGCTGATGTTCAGTATGCAGCAGCATGCCCGCCGATGCAATCAGCAAGGAGTAAACTCCCCCCGTAGTTATGGAATCCTGAGAGAAACGTGTCGAAACCCGGGTAGTGGGTCAGTGTCATTGTTTCGACAAGGGGGGGCTGGAGTCGAGCGCAACGAACCCCCAAAGCACTTTTAACTGGGGGCAAACCAAAGCGGTTCGACCCCAGGCACCCGATTCAAAGTGACCCACTCCCAAAACCCGGCGTGGCTTGGTCATTGAAGGGGGACGCGAAAGCGATTTATGGTTGTTTCGCCTTGATCCCGTCTGTTAGCTTCGAGCTGCCACATGCATCGCGAGACCATGCTATTTCAGGGATGCCAGTCGACGATGAGGCCATATCTGCAACCTTTCTCCTCGATTACCAGATATCCTCTCCTGGTGGGCTGCTTTGGAATCGCGGTCATGATGGCATCGCAACAGGTGGCGGCAGACAATCCGCGGCTCCGGACTGATCGTCCGAACATTGTACTTATCCTTGCGGACGATCTCGGCTACGGAGATCTCTCCTGTTACGGCGCCAAAGATCTGAAGTCGCCGCGGATCGATGCCCTGGCGGCCCGGGGGATGACGTTCACGAACTTCTATGCCAACTGTCCCGTCTGCTCCCCCACACGGGCGGCGCTGCTCACCGGCTGCTACCCTGAACTTGTCGGCGTGCCGGGAGTAATCCGCACGCATGCCGATAACAGTTGGGGCTATTTGAGTCCCAGCGCCACGCTCTTGCCGCAGCGGCTCGCCGAGCGGGACTATCGCACCGCGATCATCGGCAAGTGGCATCTCGGCCTCGAATCCCCGAACACACCGACCGAGCGCGGCTTCGAGCTCTTCCACGGGTTCCTCGGCGACATGATGGATGACTATTACCACCACCGCCGGCACGACATCAATTATCTCCGCCTCAACAATAAGACGATCGACCCGACCGGCCACGCGACCGATCTGTTCACAGAATGGGCTTGTGACTATCTGCGCGAAGCATCATCGGACAAGCCGTTCTTCTTGTATCTCGCCTACAATGCACCGCACTCGCCGATTCAGCCTCCCGACGATTGGCTGAAACGGGTGAAACAACGGGAGCCGAACATTTCCGACAAGCGGGCGCGGCTGGTGGCGCTCATCGAGCACCTAGACGACGGCATCGGCCGGGTATTAAAGACGCTTTCCGAGACGGGGCTCGACAAGAACACGCTCGTCGTCTTCACGTCCGACAACGGCGGTGATTTGAACCACGCCGCCACCAATGGCCCGCTGCGCGACGGTAAGGGGAGCATGTACGAAGGGGGGCTGAAGGTTCCGGCCTGCGTCGTCTGGCCGGGGCACATCGCCGCCGGTTCGCGAACCGATTTTCCCGCGATGACAATGGATCTCTTTCCGACGCTGCTGGCCGCCGCAGGGGCGAAGGCACAACCCGGCATCGACGGCGCAAGTTTCTTGCCGACGCTCTTGGGGAAGCTGCAACCGCCGTTGCGTGAGGAATGGTTCTTCCAGCGACGCGAAGGGGGGATGGACTACGGCGGCAAGACGATCGAAGCGGTCCGCAAGGGGGACTGGAAGCTGCTGCAGAACAGCCCGTTCGGCCCGCTGGAATTGTACAACCTGCGTGACGACCCGCTCGAATCGAAGAATCTGATCGACACCGAACGCCGCCCCGCCGCCGAGTTGGCCGCGGCGCTGAGACGCCACATCCAGCGCGCGGGCGCGGTCCCGTGGCAGCGGGGGAAGTGATGACGCGATCCATCCTGAATTCGTGATTCAGCGAATCATCAATCGCTTTGAATTGGTAGCCTTTTCAGATTGCAACGCGGCCGCCGAACTGAGATTGCCCGAATTGCCCCGGCGGCGTACAAATCGCTCTGCGACGCTTGGCGGGGAACATCAGCTGCTCGCTCGCGTTCGACGATTCCAGAGGACAGCCGGAGCCATCAATTCGTGGCCGAGTTTCGTCAACACAGTGACTCGCAGCAGCCGGCCGGTAAGCCGCGGCCGTTTGTCGGCGTGCATCTCAAATGTTGCCGGGTGTATGTCCGCGCGTACTTGAACGCGGCGGGGAATGCGTTTGTCGCCTGGTGCCCGCGTTGTGCGGCTCAGTTTCGCGTGAACGTTGTCGAAGAGGGGGGGAGCGACAGCCGGTTCTTTGAGGCGTCGTGATGTCGAAGTGCAGGGCGCACTGGCGGAGCCAGTGGCACACGCGGCAACGCAGCTGATCCATCGCGATCTGACCGCAACCTCCCTCACACGACCGCTGCGCGGCCATCCTCTCCCGTGAGGGGAGAGGGTAGAAATTATTGAAATCCCCGAATTCGAAAACAAACCGGGTTCCGCCGAGCCGGCTCCACTCGGAAGTTTTCCGAGCAGAAGCGCCCCGACGGAACCCGGGGTTCGTCAAAAGTTGTTCGTCAATCCATCAGGGATTGCTTAGCCTTTGCAGCCGCAGCTCGGAGCCGGGGCTTCGCAGCAAGACGACGTGCAACAGGGGTTGCAAGCCGGCACCTGGCACTGGATGGTCTTGGGGACCATGTGGCAGACGCGGACTTCGACTTCCTTATTGACCGTGTACGGCACGCAGACGGTGTAGGTCTCGGTCTTTTCTTCCGGAACCGTCTTGCAGACCGTCACATTGTAGGTTTCGGTCACGGTGCGCGGCACGCAGACGGTGTAGTTGACCGTACGGGTCTTCTGCTCCGTCACATGCTTGCAGACCTTCACCGTGCAGGTACGGGTCTCTTCGCGGCAGAGATTCACGTTGTACTGATAGGTCTGCTGTTCCGGAACCATCTCGCAGACTTGAATGGTGCGAGTGCGGGTCTCCGGCTTGCAGAGGGTCACGTCATACTCGTAAGGAACCTGCTCCGAAACCGTCTCGCAGACCTGAACGGTGCGAGTGCGAGTCTCCGGCTTGCAGAGGGTCACGTCATACTCGTAAGGAACCTGCTCCGAAACCGTCTCGCAGACTTGAACGGTGCGAGTGCGGGTCTCCGGCTTGCAGACCGTCACCTGATACTCGTACGACTCTTGGGAAGACTGCATTTCGTTCACGGTGTACTGCTCTTCCTTCTCGACGATCTTCGGCACCCACACCTTGTGCGTGCAGGTGGTCGGACAGGCTGACGCACACGGCGAAGAGCATGATCCGCAGGACGAGCAACCCGAACCGCAAGGCGAACAACCGGAGTTGCAGGAAGAACAACCCGAGCCGCAAGGAGCACACCCAGACGCACATGGCTTGCAGGCTTCAACCTGCTTCTCTTCCCAGTGCCCTTCATCGACGCAGACCTTGCGTGTCTTCGTTATGGGAACACACTTGCAGACGGTGCGTGTACCGGTGCGATTCTCGGTATGCGGTACCTGGACGGTGTAGTTCTGCTGGACGTCCTTGGTCACCTGCTTGCAGACGGTCTTGGTGCCGGTCCGCTTTTCGGTGTAGGGGACGTTCACGGTGTAGGTCTGCTGGACGTCCTTGGTCACCTGCTTGCAGACGGTCTTGGTGCCGGTCCGCTTTTCGGTGTAGGGGACGTTCACGGTGTAGGTCTGATCGACGTTCTTGGTGATCGGCTTGCAGACGGTGCGTGTGCCGGTACGAGTCTCGGTAAACGGCACATTCACAACATACGTCTTTTGAACATCCTCCCAGACAGGGGTGCAGACGGTATAGGCGACCTCACGGGAGCGGGTCTCGCGATCGTAAACGGTCCGCTGGCAGGTCTTCTGAATCGTCTCCGGAACCTGCTTGTAAACGGTGCAGGTCCGCTGGCGCTCTTCGTGCTTGTATTCGGTGCACTGAACGGTCCGCTTCTCAGTGGTCCATTCGGGAACCATGACGACCTTTTCGACGGTCTGCATCTGCGGCGCACAGGTCGCCGGCGCGCAGATGGGGGCACAGCTTGCCGGAGCACACGACGATGTTCCGCAGGCTGAAGGAGCACATCCATTTCCACAGGGAGCACAATCTCCGGCCAGCAACTGGGCGCCGGCCATCGCCAAGGAAAGGACAACAGTGCATAGCAGGGATTTCGCGATCATGATTCTTCCACCTCACTGATCTCAAGAACGGGATGCACGTCAGTCAGAACAAATACTTGTACGCCGAAGCCAGGGACATCAGCCCGCATCTCACTTGACCCTGCCGACAAAATCGCCAAAAGTAAAACTGCACAAGAGGGGGGATTTGTAACGATGCTACACGTTTACATCCATCGCTTTGAAATTTCCAGTGCTGCGAGAGAAATAACTTGTGAACAGACGGAATTTCACGCCGCATACAATAACCACTGTTGATTTGTCGCCTGTCGGGTGTTACGCCAGTTCGAGATCATGCTGACTAAACTGTAAGTCTGTCGATGGAGCGTACGATGATCTCCTCGTCAAAACGACGACAAATGTTCCGTACTGGTAACACGAGTGAGCGGTATTTTTTGCTCACGTTGTTCGTTTTGTACCTGCCATTCTCCAACTGGCTGCGGGCCGAGGATCGAAACAGAGCCGCACCACAAACCGCCGCGAATGCCGCCAGCACCGAAGAAGAATGGCCGCGCTGGCGCGGACCGCGTGGCGATGGCACATGGAATGCTCCACAACTTGCGGAGAGCTGGCCGAATGAGGGGCTGCGGCGTGTCTGGCGCAAAGTAATCGGCGGGGGATACGCCGGCGTGAGCGTCGCAGCTGGGCGAGTTTACCTGTTCGATCGGCAAACGGAACCGCACGAAGTCGAACGACTGCTTTGCCTCTCCGCATCGACAGGCGAGCTGATTTGGGAGCACAGCTACTCCGTTGAATACGGCGACCTGCAATACGGCAACGGCCCGCGCGCGGCGCCGACGATTGAGGGGAACCGTGTCTACATTCTCGGATCGCTCGGAGAGTTGCGTTGTCTCAATGCCCAATCGGGCGAACCGATCTGGTCGCGGAATTTCAAAAAGGGCTTTCAGGGACGAATGCCCATGTGGGGCTATTCGGCGTCGCCATACTTGTACAACAATATGCTCATCGTGATTCCCGGTGGGCCGAAGGGAAAGAGCATCGTTGCCCTCCAACCGGAAACCGGAAACGAGATCTGGAGCGGGCTGTCCGACGAAGCCGCGTATGCGCCGCCGCTGGCCATCGAGCATGACGGCAAGCCGCAGTTGGTTTGCTGGACGCCGTCGCACATTCGGGCGATTGATCCAGCGGACGGCGCATTGTGCTGGTCGGTGCCGTACGCGGTCGAATACGGTGTCTCAATCGCATCGCCGATCTTTCGCGAAGGGCTGGTGTTCGTCAGTGCCTACTGGGCCGGCTCGAAGGCGATTCGCCCGGTCGCCGCCGGCTCACCTGCCGATCTGGTCTACGAAGAAAATCGCTATCTGCGCGGATTGATGTCTCAGCCCTTGTACCGTAAGGGCCATGCCTACCTGCTCGACAAGCAGCACGGTCTCACCTGCTTCGAACTCAAAACGGGAAAGAAGCTGTGGGATGACGATAACAAGATGACGCCGCGCGGCAGGAATCCGCAGGCAACGCTCGTCTGGCTGGGAGAGAGCGACCGGGCAATAATCCTCAACTCCGACGGCGAATTGATTTTTGCCCACCTCACGCCGAAAGGTTATCACGAGACGGCGCGGACCAAGATCATCAGTGAAACGTGGGCGCATCCAGCTTACGCCGGCCGGTATGTATTCGCACGCAGCGACACGGAGCTCACCTGTCACGAGTTGCCCGTCGTCGAGCATTGACCCGTCGGTATGTGGCATGATCTGTGTCCATGACGTTTTAGAACTGTCCAGACTGCATCCGCTCTGAGTTGTTTCTACTTGTGGATTCCCAAATTCGATCTTCGGACATTCTTGCCCTCATATGAAGAACACGTACGACTGCATCATTCTCGGAGTTGGCGGGTTTGGCAGCGGGGCGTTGTTGCATGCAGCGCGCCGCGGCCGAAAGGTGCTCGGCTTGGAACAGTTCGAAGTGGCCCATGATCGCGGCAGCTCGCACGGAGAGACGCGGATCATCCGCAAGGCGTACTTCGAGCACCCCGACTATGTGCCTCTCTTGCTGCGGGCATATGATCTGTGGCGCGATCTGGAAAAGGAACGTGGCCAGAAACTGATGCACCTCTGCGGCCTGCTTCTGGCTGGTCCTCCAGCTGGGGAAGCGGTCGGTGGGGCAAGGTTGTCAGCTCAACAGCACAGCTTGCCGCTCGAAAGTTTGAACGTTGCCGAAGCGAGGAAGCGATTTCCAGCCTTTCGTTTTCGCGAGGAATTCGAGGCCGTTTACGAATCTGACGCTGGATTTCTGGAAGTTGAAAACTGCGTGCGTGCGCATATTGAATCGGCGTGCAACAACGGAGCGGCAATCAAAACGAATGAAACAGTGGTCCGCTGGTCGTCCGATGGAAGAACCATCCGTGTGCGGACCGATCGCGATGAGTACTCCGCCGCGTCGCTGATTATTACTGCCGGCGCATGGTCGCGCGCAGTGCTGGCGAATCTAAATGTGCCGCTGGAGGTGGTGCGGAAACCACTCCTGTGGCATGAGGTCGAAACATCGAGTTATGATGTTTCGCGCGGGGCGCCAGCCTATTTGTATGAAATGCCGCACGGCGTATTCTATGGGTTTCCAAGTATCGACGGCCGGTTGGTGAAAGTCGCGCAACATAGTGGCGGAGCGGTCGTGGCAGATCCATTCACCGTCGATCGCGGCATTTCCGAGGACGATACAAAGCCCGTGGCCGCGTTTCTCGAAGAGGCGTTGCCGGAGGTATGTCCGCAGCCCGCGCGACATGCCGTCTGCATGTACACGAACACGCCGGATCGGCATTTTATCATCGACAAGCACCCGGAGTTCGGGAACGTGGCGATCGGAGCGGGGTTCTCGGGGCATGGGTTTAAGTTCACGTCGGTTTTGGGAGAGGCGCTCGCCGATTTAGCGCTGCAGGGGAGCAGCGTGCAGCCGATTGGTTTTCTCTCGCTCGCCCGCGAGGGATTGCAGATGCGATGATGGAGTTCAATCATGTCTTACTTCGATGCCATCCAACCGAGGCCAGAATTGGCGCGGGCCGCATTTCGCCGCCAATTCGCCGCGGACCCGCGCGAGGCGAAATTGCTCCTAGCCACGGGAGCATTTAAAGACCCGCAAGGCGAAACCCCGGTCTTGCAATGCGTCAGGCTGGCCACCAAACGAGTGCATGCGCGCGAACGATCGCACGATTATCTCCCGGAGGAGGGAGACCCCGCATTTGTAGAGGCGATGAATCGGTTGCTGTTCGGTGAGTCGTGCACTGAGACCTTCGGCGAACGGCTGCGGACGGCGCAGACTCCCGGGGGAACGGCGGCACTCTGGCTAGGCGGAACTTTAATACGAACTCTGTTTCCCGGTTCGCGGATCTGGGTCAGTCATCCGACCTGGTCGAACCATATCAAAGTCTTCGAACAGGCGGGGCTCGAAGTGCATTCTTATGCCTACTACGATCCGCTGCGACGCGAGCTGCTCTTCGAGGAGATGCTCGACGCGATCGCCCGCGTACCGAATGGAGACGTGATCTTCCTGCAGGCCGCGACGCACAACCCGACGGGGCTCGACCCGACGCCCGAACAATGGCGGCGGCTGCGCGACGAGATGCGCAAACGCGGGCAAATTCCTTTCTTCGACGTTGCCTTCTTCGGATTTGTTCGCGGAGTCCGCGAGGATCTGGAAGGGCTGTCGCTGTTTTGCGAGACCGGCGGTGAGATGCTGGTCGCGGCCTCTCTCTCGAAATCGTTCTCCTTATACAACGAACGCGTCGGTTCGCTGTCTGTCATCGGTGAAACCGCGCATGGGGCGGCGAGCACGTTCAGTCACGTGCAGCATTTGATCCGCGGCAGCTACTCCAACCCGCCGCTTCACGGAGCGGCAATCATCGGCGAAGTGCTGAGCGATCGCTGGCTCCGCGAACTATGGAAGGAAAGTCTCCGGGGAATTCGTCGGAGAATCGGCGACGTGCGCGCACAGCTTGCGCGGCGGTTATCGGAAAAAGGCGTGACCAGCGATTTGTCGTACCTGACGCGCGAAGCGGGCCTCTTCACTCGGCTCGATCTCGAGCCGACACAGATCGACCGGCTGCGCGACGAACACGCGATCTACATCGGCGGAGGGGGACAGTTCAACGTCACCGCCTTACCTGACATAGCGGTCGATCGTTTCTGCGATCTGGTCGCGCCGTTACTGGGATGAAGAGAGTCGTGCCATGATAATGGACAAGCCCACTGACCGGCGTTATCAGCGCGCCGTCGGTGCGTTGATCGTGATCGGAGTAGTTGCTGTCGGTGCTATGGTGTGCTTGAAATCATCCCTACGGGAACCCGACAATCCACTGCTCCAGGCGACGGAATTCGAATTGCCTTGTCCTGCCGCATGGGATCTCGATTTTTCTCCTGACGGCAGATATCTAGCGATATCAGAAGCTCCGGACAACTTAGGGGGTGACTCAACGACGGCTGTTTATGGCATAAATGAAAGACGCTATGTGCTTGAGGGTGCCCCAGGAGGGTGGAACTGTGCCTGGTCGTGCGATGGAAACGAACTTGCGATCGCGTCGAATACCACTCCGGAAATAGTAGTTCGGGACACGCGATCGTGGACGACGACTCGTGCCTATACCATCCCTTGGAAAGACATCGCACCAGATGCCCTCAGAGGAAGTCCGGTTGGCAGTCTTTCTCTGGATAAATCAGGAAATATCTATGCGGCGATCGAAGATGTCATTGTCCGCGACGAAGGCAATTGGAATCCAGCAATCGTCTGGTGGAACACGCCAGACGGGCCATCGAAAAAATATGAAATGTTTGCCAAGTGCGACCGTTCGGATGTCTCGTCCGTGTCCGTGAGTCGTGACGAGGCCGAACCACGAGTTGCGGTGTCCTATGAAAATTGGTCACGCACTTGTGATGTTCAGATTCTGAGACTGCGAAGGAAAGCGAGCGGGATGTGGGCATTCGAACTGGAATACACAGTCCCCTGCGCGGGTGAAGCGTATGTTGTTCTCTCGCCGGACGGACGGAACTTAGCAGTAAGTGATCGTCGTGGGCTAAGTTGGTATCGATTATCCGATCAGCGTGCCGAAATCGTTTTCAGTTTGGAGAATGAGGGGTTGAAGGATTCGAAACCAGACGAGCCTACTACTTTTGGGCTACCCTACGGACCAGTCGTCGACATCTCCCGAGATGGACGATTTGTTGTCTTCGGCCGAGGAGGATCAAAGGTGGTCCGAGTCGCGGATGGAGCGGTTGTCTTTCGCGTCGATAAATTCGCCCTGACCAGAGCATTGTCGCCCGACGGAAAGTTCCTGGCAGTCGCCTTTCAGGACGCAAAACGAATTTACGTTTACCGCATCCCACAGAATGAGGGGAAAAAATCTGAAAATCTGCAGAAGGGCGACGGCGAAAACTGAATCTCCGCATCGGAGATCACACGGTGCCCTCTAGCTTCTGCCCTCACTTCGACTTGCCGGCTTTTTCGTCTCCAGCGGCGGCGGCGACTTTGGGGATCTCCACGACCAGCACTTCGACGACGAGCGGCTCATCCTTCGACGCTTTCCGGTCTGTGGAATCGGAAGGGGTATGCGTGATAAACACGTCGATCGAGCGGACTCGGTCAGGCTTTTCCTCTTCCTGAGTCACGTCCACCCATCGGCCGTCTTCGATCTCGCGAACAGTGGAGGACTTTCCCTTCACTGCGCCGCGATAGTGCGACACCGCCTTCGCGTATGAACCTTCCTCTTCCGTGCGGAAATACCAGATCTTCATCGGGTCGGTGATTTCCCGGCCTGGTCCACCCGAAGTCGGCCATTGGTTGTGGAATTCCTTCACAACTTTCGCGCCGGCATGCAGCGGGAAAGGAAGCTCGTGCGGTCCTTTCACCGGCTCCGCGGCTTTTGTTTTTGAGCCGATCACCGGCCGTGATAACGCGGACGATGCCGCCGGCTTCAGCGGTTTCACATCAATTTCCGCAGGCTCTTCCGCCGTCGATTCAGTTGACTCGGCCGGTTCCTTGCCGTTAGCCGCGAAGCGTTCGTTCTGCAGCTGCACGTAGCGGATGATGGCGTCGCGCCAATCGTAGCGCGCTTCCAGCAGCTTCTCGCGCGCCAGACGCGCATCTTCACGTCGCTGCGCGGCCGGGCTCAACTTGGCGTTCCCCGCGGCAGCAGGATTTCCAGCTCCAGAAAACGCATTCGGGGGAAGTGTGTTCAAGCGACGGTTCGGCTTTTCCTGCGGGCGCTCCTGGTAGGGAAAGGACTTGAGTACAACCAGCGCTCCGGGGTCGAACCAATTCTCGCCGAAATTGGAAATGCGAATTTCCGGACGCGCGGGAATATCGGGGACCGCCGCCGCTTGTGGAGGAGGCTGGTCGTCATCCTCCTTACCGCGTCTTCCAAGGCCGATTTGATTCGTGCCGCCGGGTTTTCCCGCCAAGGCGCCGGGGTTTCCGCCGAAAGGTGAGTCAACCCCTGGCGAAGATGTCTTGGTGGCTCCCGCCAAGTCGGCGGGACCCTCCGACCAGTGCCCTTCCAGATACTTCTTCAATTCCGATCGCCCGGCTTGCGATGGGATCGAAGCCAGGAAACCGAGGAGCCGAGCCCGATCAGATTTTTCGTCGGCAACCTGTTTTGAGAGTGATGTCGCGAATTCGGCGCTCCAGAGTGTTTTTGTCAAATCTCCCCCGTCCGACGGAGTTCCTCCCGATCGGCTTCCGGGAGGATCGCTACCGAAAACGCGCTGCAGCGCGCCAAACAAGCCACGCCCCATCTTCGCACCCGGCAAGGAATCGACGGGAGGAATTACACCACCTGGAGGAAGAGGCATCCCTGGCGGGCCGCCGAATCCGGGCGGAATGTTTCCCGCTCCGGGAGGACCGCCAAATTTCTGAGACGCATCGGCCATTCCAGGAGGCTGTCCCTGGAGAGGGGAGGAAACTGTTCCTTCCAGTTCGATCCCTAAAGCCTGCTGGACGAGTTTCGCATTTGCTTCCGCAACGGCTCCCGTCAGTTCGGTTTTCAGAGATGCATCACCCGTGCTTGCGGAGAGCAACTTGATTTGCAGCGGAATGTTCTCGGGGAGCGGTTCCTTCAACACGGTGACGATTGCGCGGCGGACGTCCTCTGAGGTTGCCGGATCGAGGTATCGCTCGGCGAGCGCGGTCCGAAAAGACAGGGACGCCGTATGTGCCAATCCTTGCGCAAGATCATCTCGGAGTGCCGAAGCCGTGTAAGCGCCCTTTCCAGCCGGACGAACCTGTTCCGTATTACAGAGCACCTCCATCACAAAGGCATCACTCTCTGGAGTTCCGCGTGCCAACCAAAGCATCAACGCCTGCTGGGTCGCCAGCGGGTCGAGCTCCTTCATGTCGGTATCACCCGTGACGATTTTCTTCAGAGAATCCCATGCGGCGTCGCTCCCATTTGCGGCGAGCGCGGCAATTGTCGCCTGAAGTGCCTGGGCTTTCTTCAGCTGTTGTGCGGAGGCCGGTGCAGCCGCCCCTTGTGGAGCTGCTCCCGGCACGGGCGCAAGCAATTGCGCAATCGCTGGTGACGTCCCGTACAACAGCAGCACAATCCCCAGGAAAGGCAGACTTCCGATCGCGGAACCCAGCCAGGAGATGATCGATTGGCTTCGGCCGTTCATTTTCCGATACGTTCGAGGGACGGAAACATTCATCGGAATCTCACAACGACATAAAGATGGGGTTCCGCACGCCAGTGGAGAGCCGCTCAATACTTCTGTAATGGCGATTTTTCAAATGCTCACGTTGGCGGCGAACAACCGAAATGGCGATCTGCAGCGAAAGGAACCTATCAATCGTCTCCTCTCCCCATTTTAAATTGCCCTGGCTTTGCCGGCGCTCCGAATCCGAAGGCTGCTCCAGGCGCGGCGGGGGCAGCGGCCGCAGCAGCAGGGGGGGAATTGGCCGGAGGTTGCTGCGGGCCGTCGTCGTCACCTCTTTTCTTCCTTCCGCTCAGAGCCGACGCGCCGGCATCGGCAGGCATTAACGCGACCGCTTCCAGCAATTGGGCGATTTCGGTCCCTTTTTGAGCATCACCTCTGGCCTTCGTGCCTTGAGCCGTCACCGCCGCGACGTAACGAAGGTCTTTGTTCACCAAAGCGGTTTTCATATCGTCGATCGTCCACTCGCCAACCGGCTTCGTGATTGGTTTTGCGGTCAGATTCGCGGCGGGCTCTTCGTCGTCCTTCTTCTTCTTTCTCGGCTTGACATTACCAGGCTTATTTTCGGCGTTCAGAGCTCCCGTAGTCGCCTGCGCGGCAGGAGCGGCTTGAGCCGGTTTCGCCGGCGCGGGTTGAACCGGCTGTGCGGCCGCGTTCGGAGGAGCGGATTCCGAATTCTCCGAGGAGCCGCTCGTGCAGCCGATCGGCATTATCAGAAGGCCGATCACTCCCAGGAACAAATAGCTTCTTGCTCCGCCTCGGTTGAAATTTGAATGGAACCGGCGGGACGATTGATGAGCAGTCATGAGTCGCGCTCCAAATAGATGGGGGGAACTCCGCGGGCGGGCTCGACACCTGCTGCTCGCGATGCAAGAGCAGTCCACGTGCGGAAAATAACGAAGAAATCAACACACGAGAAACGGTGTCGTCGGCTCGATAGCTTTCTTATAGGCGTGGCCTTGCCTGAAAGTCAAGAAACACCGGTTTTTGCAGCCCGCGACGCATCTCCAAACGAAGATGATGCGGCGAAAGATCCAAACGTTTCACGGATTTCGCAAATCGCCAAAATTCGTCCTCAGACAAGCAAATCGGCAACGGGCCGGCCGGGACAAACCACCAGCGGCCGTCCCTGCGAGTCGTGCAGGGTCAGTTCTTCCGGCACTCCCAACAGATGATAAACCGTCGCCGTGAGATCAACCGGCTGCACCGCGTTTGTAGCCGGGTACGCAGCATGGCGGTCGGAAGCACCGTGCACAATCCCGCCCTGCGTTCCCCCTCCGGCGAGCACGCTGGTGAAACAGTTGGGCCAATGGTCTCGGCCGTCCTTTCCCGCACCGGCATCACTGTTGCGCTGCCCGATGCGCGGCGTCCGACCGAATTCGCCGGTCCATACAACCAACGTTTCGTCGAGCAATCCCCGGTCGGAAAGATCGTCCAGTAATGCCGAGAATGCCTGGTCGGCCGCCAGCATCAGACGATCGCGCAGGTCGATGAAGTTTCGGCTGTGCGTGTCCCAGTATACGCTGACATTTTTGATGCCGTCGCTCGGCCAGAAGACGGTCACCAGCGGCACGCCCCGTTCGATCAACCGCCGCGCTTGCAACACCGACTGTCCGTGTGGATTGCGGCCGTATCGGTCGCGGAGCGCGGCCGGTTCGAGTTCGAGATTGAACGCGTCACGGCCGACCGCCGAATCGAGCAACTCGAACGCTCGCTGATAATGCTGATCGAATGCATCGACCGTCGCTCCATTCTCGGCCATTCGCAACTGACGGTCGATATCCGCAAGCAGTTTCTGACGATCATCCAGTCGCCGCGCGGTCAATTCGGTCAGCGGGACGAAGTCTCCGACCCGATAGTCGGGCAGATTCGGGTCCGCGTCAATCGTAAGCGGATCGAACGCCGGTCCGAGCCAGCCCGCGGATTGTCCATGGGTCTGCTCGACAAACCGCGGGACGTCGTTCGGGAGCTTCGGTCGAAACGATGCAAACGGCGGCAGCGGGCCAGCACCGCGACCGAGTTTCGACAGCACGGCACCGATGTGTGGCCAATCGGCCCGCAGATCCCCCGCCGGCGGGGAGGGTTGCCCGGTCAGCAGAAAATGCGTTGCTGTCGTGTGATTCACATCGCCGTGCGTCATCGAGCGAATGATCGCCAGTTTGTCGGCCCGCTTGGCAAGTTGCGGAAAATGCTCGCAGATCTGCGTGCCGCTGACGTTCGTGGAGATCGGTTGAAACTCGCCGCGGATCTCCGCTGGTGCCGTCGGTTTCAAATCCCAGGTATCTTGTTGCGCGGGGCCGCCCCACATGAAGAGGAAGATGCACGACTTTGCCCGACCGAAGCTCGGCGTGCGGCCGCTGTTTGCGGTCGATGCGGGTGTCACAACCGGACTCGCGGCTTGCAAACGCCCCTCGAGCAACTTCGGCAGCGACCACATGAGCTGGGCCAGACTTCCCGCCCTCAGCACATCACGACGTCTCAAATCAGCTCCCGTGCCAAATTGCGGACAAGCGGTGTCTGACATGGAAGACAGCACTCGCGGCTTCTCACTTTCACGTTGCAACCGAGCCCATGCAGCATACCCTACTGAGTCAGGCAGGCCC
>CAZVJA010000007.1:0-48074 GCA_964626885.1 uncultured Planctomycetaceae bacterium
GAACCTGTGGGACAGGGGAGGCAGTCGTGTCTGTAGAACGCTTCAGGTTGGCTCACTCGGTGGATTTACCTGGGGCGATTCCGCGATGATCCAGGAGAATTCTCACGGAGTGGATTGTCGATATTGGAAGATCGATTCAAATCCGCAGGTTGAAGCTAACGATTTCGGAGTGGATGCGGTCTGAATTGGCATCATCTCATGCTTGTATTACGGCAGGCGGGTTGACTCAACCCGGAGGTCTCCGCGCGGCTCATCCGCTGGAACCAGCCAAGGGAATCTATACAAACGGACACATTTTGCTGACTACTGCGCTTTCCATGGGGTCCGATTTCTCAATCCTGTGGGAACTTGCGGCGAACCCCCAGCGTCGAAAAGGGAATGGAGAGAACCCTCAGTTGCTGAGGGAGTCTGGATATTGCGCTTTGAAACCTAAGGTGCGACTGGGGTTACGGCACGGATTTTACCAGCCCTATCATCGAATTCGCCACTCGCGGCGAACGGCGGAACTCTCTATGATCTGATACGGATTCCTGAGGCAGGTTATTAGGCGATGGACGAGATTTTTTCCGAAGACTCCCTTTCCGCGTACTTCGATGGCGAAGTGACCTCGGACGAGCGCGCGCGGATCGAGGATCGCCTGACCAAACAGCCGGAATTGCAACGAGAACTGGATCAGGTTCGACAGGTTTCAGATCTGGTCCGGCAGTTGGAAGGTCCATCGGCTCCTGCCGAGCTTCGTGCGTCAGTGATGCATCGCATCGAACGAGAGATGTTGCTCGGTCCACCTCCGACCCCGGTACCAGCCGGACACCCCAATCGACGCCATTCGCGTTGGATTTACGGCGGAGGGGTCTTTGCCGTGGCGGCAGCGCTCCTGATCACAGTGGCGTATTACGCCGGGCAATTCGCTGCTCCCGATCGACCGGAAGGTGAAGTCATTGCTCTGAACGACCGGCTCACGCAGCCAAGTAAATCCTCATCTCCATCGCCCGAGGCCAGGTCTGATGCTCAAGGCGGGGAGAGAATGACGAGCAAGGAAGACGTGGCCAGAATAGATCGATCGGAAGGAGTCGCTCGATCCCCAAGTGCACCATCGAGCGCATCTGCACCCGCTCTGACTGCTGCCCCACAATCAGGGAAGCCAACTGCTATCGCAAACGCTCTCGGCGCCAGCCGGCAATCACAGCTTGTCTTCCGAGAAGCGGAATTGCGCGAGGCCGAGATCGGCGACGTCGTCAAGGCGTTTGAACATGTCGAGGGGAAGGTCTCTGTGGTATACCTGACCGTCGTTGATCGCGCGGAAGGACTCCAGGGCTTTCAACGAGCCCTGGCTCGCAATTCGATCATGCAGCAGCCGGAGAAGCCGGCTGAGTTCGACAAAGTCGCCGATTCCCGGACAGGCAATACCAACGAATTCGCGGAACGGGTGCGATCGCATAAGGCGGGCGATTTGGAATGCGTTTACGTGGAAGCCCCCGGCGAACAACTGGTGGCTGCGCTCCGGGAACTTCGGGCGGAAATGCAGATCAACGAGCTGCGCGTGGAAGAGCCGGTGTCGCTGGCACAACTCGATGATCGTTCGGGGAATCAACTGCTGGCTGGGCGTTTGTCTGGTGAAGGAGAATCGGCATCTGCGCGAGATAAATCCAGTTCCAGCGAAAAAGAGTCTTCTGAGATCTCCGACGCGAAAGACGGCCAATCACAAGGCGAGAAAAAGGCGGACGACTCTTCAAAGGGGAACAGTGATGCCAAGTCCCCTTCGGCAGTGCAAGACACACCGGCTGACGCACCCGCCAAGAAGGAGTCCGCTCAGCCTGCAAATAAACCTGTGGCGGAAAGTCTGGACGGGAAGTCCAAGAGTCCGTCACGTAGTGTCAACCGCGGTGAACGAGCTTCTGAGCAGAGCACTCTCGCTCGGCAAGTGCAGGTGACATTGCCGGAGAGTGCACTCGGTTTCGGCCGCACGCTCGATGGGACTGTTCCTATTGGCCGAGATGCTGATGGCAAATCGGCTGAGCAACCTCGGTCGAGTGATCGACAGCCTGTAGTTGCATCGCGGCCGAGAGGTCTCTCGCAATCCCTCGTCAAATCCCAGTTCGGTGCCCAAGCAACGCAAGGCAAGCATCAGAGTGCCGAGAAGCCACGTACCGAAGCGAAGGTGCAGGTGCTTTTCGTACTCATCGACAGCAAGACCGGACAGCAATTGCCCAGCACTGCTCCACCGGCCGCGGCGCCGATGAAGAAGGCACGGCGGGCGGCTCCTGGAGACAAGCACGACGACGGTGCCGCTTCCTGAGACTTGAGTCGAGCATTGCGTCCTTCATCGGAAGCTGCGGATTCGATTGAGCCGTCCCGATTGCAACCGTCCTCACGGATTGCAAGAATTGCCTCGTTGCAGGCTCGTTGGGCCTGGTTATCTCCGCGCAACCGTAGCTTCGGAGGCACGATGTCTCAAGCCGGATACCGCACCTCGCCGCTCCCGTCCCCCAATATGCCCTCCGGCATCCCCTACATCGTGGGGAACGAAGCCGCGGAGCGATTCAGCTTTTATGGTATGCGGAGCATCCTTGTCATTTACATGACCACCATATTGCGCAATCGCGCCGGCGAAACAGCCCCGATGTCGGAAGTCGAGGCGAAATATTATTTTCACCTGTTCGAGGCCGGTGCTTACCTCTTTCCAATCCTGGGAGGGCTGCTCGCGGATGTGCTGTGGGGAAAATACCGCACGATCATTCTGCTCTCCCTGGTCTACTGCCTCGGCCATGTCGCTTTGGCGGCGGATGAAACAAGACTCGGCCTGGCGGTCGGGTTGTCACTCATCGCCGTCGGAGCGGGAGGGATCAAGCCGTGCGTTTCCGCGCACGTGGGAGACCAATTCGGTCGCCAGAATCAACATCTTGTGTCGCGCGTGTTCGGGTGGTTCTACTTCGCGATCAACCTGGGCGCGTTTGCGTCGACCATCTTGACGCCGATCCTATTGAAACATGTCGGGCCGGCGGTTGCCTTTGGCGTGCCGGGCGTGTTGATGTTTCTGGCAACGTTGATTTTCTGGCTTGGTCGCCATGAATTTGTTCATATTCCGGCCGGCGGTCCACAAGCGATCACCGAAGCATTCAGTCCTGAAGGGCGGCGGGCGATCTTCAACCTTGTGCCGTTGTATCTTTTCGTGGCGGTCTTCTGGTCGTTGTACGATCAGTCGGCTTCCGCCTGGGTTCTACAGGCGCAGAAGATGGACCGGGTCTGGCTCGGTCACGACTGGCTGTCCTCGCAGATCCAAGCGATTAACCCCATTCTGATTTTGACCTTCGTCCCACTATTCTCGTACGTAGTGTACCCCGCCATCGGCAAGATCTTTCCACTCACGCCACTGCGGAAGGTCGGCATCGGGTTGTTTCTGACCGTGGCTGCGTTTTCCTTGAGCGCACTCATCGAGACGGAGATCCACGCGCGCCAGGCTGTGGAACTTCCACCACCGAACATCAGCAAACAACTTGTCGCTTACCTGGTGCTCACCGCCGCCGAAGTCTTGGTCTCCATTACCTGCCTGGAATTCTCATACACGCAGGCACCGAAGCGGATGAAATCGTTCATCATGTCGCTGTATCTGCTTTCGGTCTCGGCCGGGAATTTGCTGACCGCAATGGTCAATAAATTCATGATGCGAAACGACGGCAGCAGCCGGTTGGAAGGGGCGGCGTATTACTGGTTCTTCACGGTCTTGATGCTCGTGGCGGCGGTGATCTTCGTGGGCTTTGCCACAAGATACCGCGGCCAGACGTATATACAGGATGAAGGGGATGGAGTCGCGTCAACAACATAGTGCTTCTGGTGAATGATCTATTTGTAAGGGCAGGAGATTCGCCGTGGCACGCCGTAAACCGAAGTATATCCGGGACGCAGAAGCTGCTATCAAGCCAGAGAAAATACCACCGCACCAAATTCCCGCAGATATCTCTCAGCAGGCACCACACACATCGTACGGAGGTGTTCCACTTTTCTACGAAGACAAAGAGTTCACCTGTGTTGATTGCGGAAAAACTGAAGTTTGGACGGCAGAGCAGCAGAAATGGTGGTATGAAACCGCGAAGGGCTACATATTCTCGACGGCAGTTCGCTGTCATGCTTGTCGCGAGAAGCTGCGGCAGTCACACGCCGGCACTCCACGGAAATCCCATCGCGATCGCCGTGAACAGCAAGAGCAATAAAGAGTTACCTTTCTGCCAGAAAACTGCTCGTGCAAGAAACCGGACGATCTGCTATTTTTCCCGCCTCTTCGATCTGCTGCTCTAAGATTTTCCCATCGTCGATCACGTCATTCCCGCAGCCATGTTGCGCCCCTCCGGACATGCCCAATGGCTTGTCGCCGTTTGATCGCCGCCGTCGCGATTCTCATCGGTTGCACGCTGAGTGCGGTTGCAACGTTGCGCGCCGGCGAGCCGGAACTCGTCATTCCCCAGCCGCACAGCGAACCTGCTACTCCCGAAGAAGTGTTCGACCCTCCGCAACTTCCCCTCACTTCGGGCGAACTTCCCGGAACGGTCAAGATCGACGGCGCGGATGACGGTTCGAGCAGCAGTTCAACCAGTCCGTCGGAATCCGAAGTGCCCGAGGACGACCCTTTTCCCGCGGGGTTTGCCATCCGCTGGCTGATGCCGGTCGACGGGTTTGGCATTACGGATCTGGAACTCGGCTCGACCGATCACCGTCCCCGGTTCTCGGATAAAACCCGACTGAACTTCGACATTCCCTTTGCCGTGCACTTCATCGACGAGCCGCAGCCGCTCGGCCTCCCCTCGGAGCTTTACAGTGCACAAATCGAAAGCCGCTGGGTGCAACCGCTGGATGATCTCTACGGATTCGATATTGCCGTGACCCCCGGCTGGTTCAGCGATTTCGACGCGGGGCGAAACAATGGGTTTCGCGTGAGCGGGCACGGCATGGCCACCATGCGAGTGTCAGAGACGTTGCAGTTCGCACTCGGTGCAATGTATCTCGGTCGGGAGGATGTGCGGATACTTCCGGCGGGAGGTGTTCGCTGGGCGATCACTCCCGACACGCGGCTTGACCTGTTGATGCCGAAGCCGCGTATCTCGCAGCGCATCCGTTGGCATGAAAACGACGAGAAAGACGAGCGATACATATACGCCGGCTTCGAGCTGTTCGGCGGCAATTCCTGGGCAGTTACCCGCCCGGACGATTCCTATGATACGTTCACGTATCGCGACTTCCGTTTCCTCGTCGGTTTCGAGACACGCAATCCGAGCATCACGAGGAGCGTTCTCGAGCTGGGATATGTCTTTGCGCGGAAGCTGGAATTTGAGCGAAGTCCGGAAACGCTTCATCCAGGCGGAACGTTGCTGCTGCGGCTGGGGTCGGCATATTAGCAGCGGGCGCCGAACGGATCGGCGCAACTCGTCTGCGACAGCTTCGAAGCTGTTTAATCGACGTCGACCCGCGCGGTGAAGAGCATTTCACGGTCTCCCCGCAGGCGGAGATCTTCCAGCAGCGTTTCGGTGCTCGGCTTGAGAACGTCGTTGAACTTTATCTGATTGTTTCGCACGCGAATCCGTAGACGCTTTCCGTAATCGATGAATTCCTGCGAGAACCACACTGTGTGCCGGTCGGCTCCGGATCGAAGGGTGAGGACGTTGTAGTCGGCATTGCCGGAAAGGATTTGCGCGCTGAGAGTCATCGGAGTGACGTGCCCGCGACTCTTTCCCGCCAGCACCGCCGATTGCGTGACGTTCGGCGGAAACCCTTCGGCCTGCACCCAGTGGCAGCGGTTCTCACTCGGCCGCAAAATCTTTAATTCGACTTCCGTCGGATACTTGCGGCGTTGATGGAGCTCCATCCACTCGAATAACCGGTGGATTTCCTCGTAATAAGCTTCGTAACCCCGCCCCATGTATTCGACCAAAACCACGTCGGTATTCAGTCGTAGTTTGTCCATCATATTGTTGACGACCGATAGATCGCGCGTCGCCGTATTGCGATCAAGATCGAGTTCTCCTCCAACAATGTACCAGGCGGTCTGATTGGCGTTCCAAAAGTACCATCGGCAATAGTTGTCACACACTCCTGCGATCGGAATGACGCCAGCGAACAAGTCCGGATGAGACATGCCGATATCGAACGCGGCATCTCCCCCCATGCCGTGGCCCGAAAGGAAAATGCGGTCCGAATCGACACGAAACCGCTTGCGGGCGTCGTTGATACTGCGGAGGACGATGTCATGCGCGGAGACGTCGTAATCGTATTCGGCCGCTTTTTCGGTGGCATATTCCGGCGCGATGACGATGTAGCCATGCCGCAGTGATTGGCCCGCCTGGCCGGAGCCCCCTCCCCACCAGATAAGTTCTTGAGGGGCACGACGATCGGCGGGGCGAAGAGCGACGATCATCGGGTACTTGTGGCTGGGAACATATTCGTCAGGCAGCAGAACATGGTAGACCGGCGCGTTTCCGGGGAGTCCGTCGTCGATTTCCACGGTCATTGGCTCGGCTGGCTCCATGTTCGGTGTGTCGATGGTCATCGGCAAGAACGGAACCAGCTTCAAGATTTGCTCAGTGCCGATCCCTTCGAGGGCCTCCAGCCGCGTCAGTAATTCCGTTCGCTCCTGCGGTGTTTTGGCCCGCAGATAGTCGGCAACGATCAACCGCGCCTTCCATAAGTTGGCTGCGGTCTTCAAATCGGTTACTGCTGACGAGTTTCCGACAATCCATCCGGAATATGCCAACGCGAGCTTCTCGGACGCTGAAAGGGTCGAGTCACCGGCGAGGTTCAGAAATGCTTCCAGACGCGGAAGCGTTTCGTAGTTGAGTTCGTCCCGAACAAACGATCGGAACGGGGCGATGGTGGAGACAAGATCGGGGCTGTCGACCTTTGCTTGCAGCTCGGCCAGAAGCAACAACGCCTTTTCCCCTTTCTCGTGGGCCAAGTCGTAGTCGTTTTTCAGGTCGCGGATCTCGCGCAACACTGTCGCGCCCATGTCCTCGGTAGGGAACCTCTGCAATGACTCGTATGCCAAGCGATGTTGCCCCGCGGACTTCCTTCGTCGCAGTTCCTGCAGAATCAGCTTGGCTTGTAACTGCCGCAGCTCCTGGCGAACCTGGGCCACGCGTGCTTTCAGTTCCGGAAAGTCCCGCAGGATCGAGTCGAGTTCGGCGGCGCATTGCGGATGCAGCCCCGCCTGTAAATAGAACCGGGCGACCGCCAGGCGATCCTCCGGGTTTTTGCTATCGATCGCCTTGTGAACGATCACGTCCAGCTTCTCGGGGGGAATGGAAGTCGTCGAGACCGCGTGCTGCCATTCGTAATTCAAGCTGGTGAGATAGAGAAGCTGCGGCGTTATCTTTTCGATCCCCACGACAAGCTGCTTGGGACCGAACTGGGTGTTAACGGTATGTGTCCGCTGGCCGAACTCGTTGAACTCAGTCGTCTCCGCATATCCTTCCAGCGACGCGAGCATCTGTTTGCGGGATGTGTGATGTTGCTTCAGCTCGAAGGAGTCGTACTTGGAGAAATCGGCCGCGTCGCTGAGATCGTCCACCTGCTTCCGCGGGATGAAGATGCGGCGCATGCCGTCATCAACCATCAACACGGGATAGCCGGTGGTCGGCCCTTGATTTCGCTGGATCGCCCCGAGTGTGATTCCCTGGAGCCAGACCGGAGTTCCCTCGAATGTCATGCCGGTCTTCAGGCGCGCGTGTCCCGCGAGCGAAGTTGCGCACCATTCGAGCGCAATAAATGTGGCGAGCGCGAACAGCCTCGGTGACTTGCCTGACCGATACATTCCGAGCCCCGACGCGGAAAGGAGAGTGCAACTAACCACTGCCATGGAATGGAAATCGACATGGCCCGCAAAGACTCTCTGGTCAATCATCCGTCTTGGGACGATGCCTGTCCAGACGGATCACTCCCCGTCGTCGCAATCGGCTGCTTCTGAGGGGCATCGCCCGAATAACCCGGAGAATTAGAACACGATAGCTGCGGATATTTACTTGATTCAGCATTCAAACCCGACGGCAATGCGGCCAATCGGCAGGCACGGCGTATGCAGTGTTTATTGTGCTCGTTGCGGCCCATCGCCTGGAGGTCTCTTCGGCTGGGCTCCATCCGGGCTTTGAACTTCGGCTTTGGATGCGTCTCCTTTTGGGATCATACCCCGGATATCCTGCCAGTGCGTCGCGGCGTAATAAAGCCCGTAGCCGATCGCAGCAAGGATTGCCAGATAAACGGCGAGGCTGATCATTCCTTTGACGTTCTGCGTCAGATTCCGCAGCCATCGCCAACGCCGGCGGCGCAATTCCTGCCGTTCGAGCTTGCTGTACAAGCTCTGGGTTTTTTGCGACTTCGCTTCCGCCTCGGCTTTCACGAGACGCTTTTCCATCAGGTTATCGAATTCGCGAAATTGCGAGAGGGGGAGAAAGCTGCCGTTGGCCGACTCTTTGGCCTTGGCGGTGACGTCGAGCACCTCCGATTTGATCCCCGCCATGATCTCGCCGGTCGACATTTTTGAGACGGTCATTTTTCCGTCGGGAGTCTTGTGCCGGACGAACCAGACCTTCACGCTTTGCGCGGCGGTAGCTTGCTGGGTTTGTGCTTCCGTGCGCGCGGCATCTTCGGCCGAGGTCACCGCTCGCGTGGAAGCTGGAGTGGGCAACTTCGTAGGTTGAGCTCGTGTTACCGGCGAAGTGAAGCCGACGACCGAGGTCTGCGCCCCTTCAACAAAACTGAGTGTAGGATTGGCCAGATTCAAACTCGACAGGTCGCGGATGATTTCCGCACAATCGCCATAACGATGACCCGGATCTTTCGCCATCATCTTATCGAGCATCAGGTCGAGCCGTTCCGGAACGTCCGAATTCAGCCGGCGGGCTGACGTGAACTGCCCTTTTTCTTTTGCGATGATCAGCTCCAGCGTGTTTTCTCCCGCGAACGGCAGCTTTCCCGTCAAAAAGTAATAGAGTGTCGTGCCCAGTGCGTAGATATCGCTCCGCTTGTCGACGTGCTTCGCATTTCGTGCCTGTTCGGGCGCCATATAGAGCGGCGTACCAAGACCGGTACCACTCTGGGTCATCGAAACATCTTCGTCGAGCGCTTTTGCCAGACCGAAGTCGGCAACTTTAACAATTCCCTTGCTGGTCACCAGGATGTTATCCGGCTTGATGTCGCGGTGAATCATATTGAGATCATGCGCGTGCCGGAGTGCCTCGGCGCAGATCAAGATGACATGCAGCGCATCGCCGACGCTCAATTTCCCTTTCTGATCCATCCATTTCTGCATGCTTTGACCGTCGATGAACTCGATCGCAGCGTAATTCACTCCGGAGAAAGAATCAGCCGCATACACCTGCACGACGTTCGGGTGGTGCAGTTTGGCCATGGAGCGGGCTTCACGGAGGAATCGCTGCACGAAGTCCGGCTTCTTCGCGAATTCGGGAGAGAGGGTTTTCAGGGCGACTTTCCGGTCCAAGCTGAGTTGCGTGGCGAGAAACACCGTCCCCATCCCGCCTTGTCCCAGCTTCTTCTCCAGCTTGAAGTCCCCGAGCTGGGTGACTTTTTTAACCTTCTTGTCGCCCGAGGCTGCTTTTTCTGGTGTGCTTCCTGAGCCGGCCGGCTTCGTCGGTTTTGTCGAGTTGGATTGGGGTTGGTCCGCCACGTTCGTTTCCGCCAGATGACTGGGATTGTTGGGAACTTTGGTTTCTGCCAGAGCTTCGCCTTGCGCACCTGGTGGAATTGGTTGTGTCGGTGAATTCTGGTCCGATGAAGTCATGACACCGCCTCGCTTTGCCAGAGGCTCAGAACTATCCAAGGAATTATTTGCCGGGGGGTAAACGAAGCCTCCGGATTCAGACTGGAAAAATCCCCTCTATTATGGAGACGGGCGGGCGCAATCGCAAATAGAATCGCCTGGAGACAGGCCCATCATGGGAATCCCATCTCGCACACGAAAAATGCGATCCCAGGACTGTGAATGCGGATGGATCTGAATTTCTCGGTCGCGGGAGAACCTCAACCAGCGCCAAGTTTCCCTCTGAAAGCCTTCCGGAAAGCGGCAAAAAGGTGTTTTGAGCAGGAACCGAGTGGCTATCCGTTTACGCCCAGGGGAATCTTTTGTCGACCAATTGGTGAAACGCCTCAATGTACTTTTCGCGAGTCCTCGCCACAATATTGTCGGGGAGTTGCGGCGGGGGGCTGTTCTTGTCCCAGTTGGTCGTTTCGAGCCAGTCACGCACGAACTGCTTGTCGTAAGATGGCTGGCCTTTTCCCGGCTGATACAGGTCAGCCGGCCAGAACCGGGAACTGTCTGGGGTGAGCACTTCATCAATCAGAATCAAGTCCCCGTTCAGTTGCCCGAACTCGAATTTCGTATCGGCGATGATAATCCCTCTTTGCCGCGCGTATTCGGCGCCGTTTTGATAAATGCTCAGGCTCAACTCGCGTAACCGTGTTGAAAGCCCTTCTCCGACTTGAGCACACATTTCCTCAAAGGAGATGTTGATGTCGTGCCCCTCGTCGGCCTTTGTCGCGGGCGTGAAGATCGGCTCGGGAAGTTTATCGCTTTCTTTCAGGCCGGTTGGCAATTTGATACCGCAGACGGATCCCGACTGTCGGTATTCTTTCCATCCCGAGCCGGACAGGTAACCGCGCACGACACACTCGATCGGCACCACTGTCGTTTTGCGAACGACCATGCTCCGACCGACGAGGCTGTCACGATCGACTCCATCCGGAAGCGGGACTTGGCCGACATCCATGCTCAGTAGATGGTTGGGAACTCCCAGCCGCCCGAACCACATTTCACTCAATAGCGTGAGGACGCGTCCTTTATCTGGAATGCCATTCGGCAAAACCCAGTCGAATGCACTGATGCGGTCACTTGCCACGAAAAGCAGCCGGTCGCCAAAGTCGTAGATGTCGCGAACCTTTCCCCGCCGCACGGGAATACCCGGAATGGAGCTTTGCAACAGTGCCGTGTTCGTCATCGCGGTCCCCCCGACCTCTCCTGAAATAAAACGCAGAACTCAGTAATCCTAGATGCAACCGATGGATTGTTACGATCCATCGACCCTTCCGAGGAGGAGATTCCCTCGTCGAGAGAGAGCGGATCATAAAATTGAAGAACAGCCGGAGTCTACCAGCACCACTATGACTCGACAACGGACGAGGCTGACTATACGAGATGGAAGTACGGTATTCCGTCTAGCCGCGGTGGCAATCGGCCTTCGGGCAGCTTGCGACGTGCGTTGATCGACGAGAATTCGATGTTGTGTGATGTCACCGTTCTCGGGATTGCGGCGCAAGCATCGCTCCCGTCAAAATTACTTCGCGGTATTGCGTGCCGCGCTGGAATTGGAGATGCGGAGGACACAGCGAAATCCGATCAACTGTTCGCGGTCCTTCGTGTCGACGCCCTGACGCCGCCACACCTCCCAACCGGAAACTCCCCCGCGAACGACGCGAACATCCCGACTCGGAGGCCGTTTGGGGCCTCTCCAGGCGCGCACGACTGGTCCCCCTTCTGCTGCTTCGGAGTACAGTGTCGGTGAGTAATAATCGATGCACCACTCGCGCGCGTTTCCCGCGAGATCATAAATGCCATACGTGCTCTTATCGGCTTGGTACGAAACAACAGCGTCGATCTGACTAACTGCACGACGGCTGCTCCAGACCGGTCGCCCCGCACCCCAGGGATATTCGAATCCTTGCTCGCCGCGTGCTCCCTTTTCCCACTCGGCTTCGTTGGGAAGTTCCTTTCCGCACCAACTGGCGAACAGCATGATCTCCGACCAAGGAGCGCCCAGGACGGGATAATTCGGAGGGGCATCCCCGTTGAGCGGCTCGCGCATCGTCCGCCCCTTCTGCTCCTTAATTGCCTTGCGGAAGGTTTCGTATTGTACCAGCGTCGTCTCGGTCGTATCGATGTAATAGTTGTCAAGATAGACGGACAATTGCGGTGCCGACTCTTTTGGCCCTCCTTCCTTGCCAATAGGAGAAGTACCGGCGGGAACGAGCACCATCACGGATTGATCTTTTTCACAACGGATTCGCCGCGGAAGACCGGACTCTACGAAACCAGCCGAGGGAATCGCGGTAAATCCGTCAGGCAGCTTGAATGGGACCGTCGGCACTGCAGCCTCGTGGGGAGGGAGTGTCGGAGCAAATGTTTCGAAATCGCCCGCCGGTGGAACAACGACCGCGAAGAAATCCTTCTCGCCATGATCAGGTGCGCCCGCTGATGTTTGGAACTCGAACGAGTTTCCGCCGACCATGAAAATGTCGTTCGGATCAGTGGCGGGATCGATGACATCATCGTTTTTCTTGGGCGTTTCCTTCTTCTCTGCCGGAGAGGTTCTGGGGGCTATGGCTTGCTTTGCGACCGGGCCGGGAAGTTCGGCTGCCTGCTGCCGTCGCGGTTCCAGCGCCGCCGGTTGCTGCTTGACCGTACTTTCGGGAGCGTCTTGAGGTTTTGTCCCACAGGACGAAAGAAAGGCCACAACGCCCGCAAAGAGTAACATGCAGCGGTGCCGGGGAATCATCCGGTCTCACTTCCAGAACGAGTCGCGAAAATGATTCGTGAGGAGAGGACAGCCATCTGCGGTTCATTCTCAAACGGTTGAGCGACAATTTCAAGGCGGACTTGCTCTATGCGGGGCAATGGTCTGCCTTTGGGATGCCTGCTCAGCGGCCTCGGGGTTTGCATTGAAATACCGGAGAGGACACTCCAAGAGGCCGCGCGCGTGCTGGGCGTTCTTGCCCAGGGACTCGGCAGAGGCGTCTAAATGCCAAGCGGATGGAAGCCAATGCGGGAAGATTTCGTCGCAAAAACATGGCGAAAAAATGCCGTTCAAGGCTCCGCCTCGGACTTTTGCCAAATTTTAAGGCGTCAACGGGCACGCGGATTGCGAAGGCGGATAATGTCCTGTTCGCGTGCGCTCCACGTCTGGGACACAACTTGGTTTCCCTGCAAGATCTTCTTGAAGAAGGTCTGTCCGGCGGGGTTCATCTTTACCTGCATACGTGTTCCGGAGAGGGTCTACTCATGCGGAGATTTTGCGCGCTCACAATGCTTCGCCGAATCGTTGGAACTGTGCTTATCTGTGGACTTTTCGCAAATCTGTCGTCCACAGTGATTGCTCAAGAAACTGCCACAACACCTGCTCCAGCTGCTTCAGCCCCCGAACCAGCCGCAGCCCCTGAAGCAAAGCCGGCTCCGCCCGCATATTTTGCAGGTTCGGACCCTAAGAAATGGCCCGACCCAACCGGTGGAAATGCGGGGGTCTGGATCACTCCTGCAGGCGATGGCAAAGGCGATGACCGTGATGCCATGGCGACAGGCGATCTGTACGATCGCATTGCCCACAATATGTACTCCATCAACATGGTGTGGGTGCTGATCACCGGTTTTCTCGTGATGTTCATGCAGGCTGGCTTCGCAATGGTGGAAACGGGACTTTGCCGCGCGAAGAACTCCGCGCATACCATCGCGATGAACTTTATGATCTACCCGCTAGGGTGCCTGGCGTTCTGGGCATACGGTTTCGCCATCGGTTGGGGGGACTGGTACAACGGCCCGGTGGCTGAGGGATGGTATTCGTCGCTCGGCCCGGGAACGTCGATACTCAACAGCGGCATTGGTATTGAAGAAGACCCGAGTACTCCCGGTGTATTCAAGTACGAACTGTTGGGAACCAAGGGGTTCTTCCTTTCGGGTGTCGACGACGTCAGCGTGATGGCGCTGTTCTTTTTCATGATGGTGTTCATGGACACAACCGCCACGATTCCTACCGGAACGATGGCGGAGCGATGGGCGTGGAAGAATTTCTGCCTCTACGGTCTCTGGGTGGCGCTCCCGTACTGCATCTTCGCAAACTGGGTGTGGGGAGGCGGATGGCTGGCACAGGCGGGCAAGAACTGGGGGCTCGGCCACGGAGCCGTCGATTTCGCGGGTTCGGGTGTCGTGCATGCCATGGGAGGAGCTATCGCGCTTGCCGGTGGAATCATCATCGGCCCTCGGATCGGCAAATATGTTAACGGCAAACCGGTGGCCATTCCTGGACACCACATTCCCATGGTCGTCATCGGAACATTCATTCTTGCTTTCGGGTGGTTCGGGTTCAATCCAGGATCGACGCTGGCGGGAACCGACCTGCGCATGAGTGTTGTCGTTGTGAACACGATGCTTGCTGGCGTTGCGGGCGCTGTTGCTTCCGCCCTCGTGCTCGGCATGAAGGGGTTGAAGTGCGATCCGTCGATGATGTGTAACGGTATGCTCGCGGGGCTGGTGGCCATCACAGCTCCGTGTGCCTTCGTTGACAGCTGGGCCGCGGTTGCGATCGGCACGATCGCCGGAGCGATTGTTGTCGAATGTGTCTTTATCTTCGAGAGAATGGGACTCGACGACCCGGTCGGTGCTGTTTCCGTACACGGCATCAACGGACTATGGGGATTGATCTCCGTCGGTTTGTTTGCGAACGGCAAGTACGGCGCGGGCTGGGCCGGAGTGAAGCGAGATGAATGGGTGAATCAAACGAACGGTTACGGCTACGACGGCGTTCGTGGCTTGTTCTATGGCGACGTTTCCCAGTTGTATGCCCAACTTCTGGATGCCGCTGTTGTCGCGGTGTTCGGATTTGTCATGGCATACGTCTGGTTCAAGTTCAGCAACCTGATCACCCCACTTCGCGTTAGCCGTGAAGTCGAGATCGGCGGCCTGGACGTGCCGGAAGTGGGAGCGGTGGGCTACCCGGACTTTACCGTGGCCAATCGTTCTGCGTGACCGTGTTTGACCCGCACGGTCTTAACAGGATGGGAAGGAGAACCTTTGTCCGGCGGTTGTGACAGGAGGCCAGCCGTCGTTCGTGAGTGAGTCTTCTTAAGCAAGCTCGGTGTTCGACGCACCTGGAGCGCGCAGCGGTCGGCAGGGAGATGGGACACCGGACGCCCCTCTCCCTGCTGCCGTTTCGAATGCGTCGGCGAACGACTCCCTTGCTGGAAGACGGCAAATTGGCCGGTGCGTATTTTGTTCGGGTGAACAATTCACGCTAGTGCCAGAACAGCGAGTTGCACATCCGTACTCGCTCACCACGGCGTTTCCATCATATCGACAATTTGCCGGGCCATGCGGATGACGGCGTCGTTCGTGCCGGTGGCGAGAGATTGCCCTACTTCCGGGGCAAAGTCGGCAGTTGAGAGGAGCCGCACAACGTCAGGAGCGATCGGAATGCGCTGCTGCGACAGAATCTGTCCGGTGCGGAGATCTTCCCACGTGACTTCCACCGAGTACTGCAATTGCAGCTCGCGGGGGTCGTCGAAACCGGTTTCGCCGAGCTTCTTCTTGCGGACTTCGATAATGTGTCCCGTCAACCGGGTATCGGCGTAGGGCTCTTTCGCCAGCCGGAAAGGGGTGCGGTTCTGAATCTCCTTCTGCACGGCTTCGGTCAACTGGAACTCGACGCCGCGGCGATAGGAGTCCGAGGTGAATGTCGGCACGTGGACCGATCGGATCGCAGCCTGATGCGGCGAGCCGAGAGTGTAGCCGCATCCCGATCCCGTGAGCACAGAAACCAGACCGATCGCCAGAAAGAACCATCCCGCGCACAGGTGGGACACACGACAACATCCCAATTCAAGCCGCGCGAACCTTCCGCGATGCATTTCTATGCAAGGTGGATGTGTGGCTTGGGTGATCATCGGTTTCGTCATGGAACTGACTTCGCGGGTCTTCAGGCAACTCTATTGCGAGAAGGGGTCTTCCCCAGAAGGAGGATTGCCAATCTCGCCTGCGTCGGAATCAGGTGAAAACTCCCCGGGTGCCTCGTCGTCAGAGATCTTGGTTCGACCGGCTGGGGCGGACTCATTCCCGGATGGAGCCTTGGACTCGTACGGATTGGGAATGACGTTCTGCTTGTCCGCGGCGGGAATGCGGGCCAGTACCTCTCGAGCTTGGGTTGCGTACTTGGAGTTGGGATGATTTTTGATGAGTTCCTTCGCAGCGATCGCCACGGAACGCGGCTTGTTTTTCTTTTGATAGAATTGAACTATCTCCCAATCCCGTGCGGCTCGTGCCTCTTCGATCTTGTGGATGTCGTCGAGCATTCGTTCTCGATCGGGATTGTTGGGATACAGCCGCAGCGCGCTTTCCCGGAGTTCGCGTGATCCCTCGAGCGCGGTGCCGTCATAGGCCGATCCTTGATACGACATTTGTTTCACGTAAGCGCCGAGCACGTAGGCGTTTTCCAAATGCCGGCTTTTGGGGTATTCATTACGCAGCATTGTGTAGACTCGATCCGCCTCCAGATAGTCCTGTTCGCGGAGGTGGTGGCTTGCGGTGAGCATCAGCGCATCATCCGCCAGCGGGCCGGTCGGATCGTTCAGCCAGATGGAACGGAGGGCGTTGAGCGCGCGCCCCTTCGTGTCGAATACCGGCCGTGTACGGTCAACGAGATTCGGAAGGATCGGAACAGTGTAGGTCAACCCGCTCGGCGCGGGGCGACTGCTTTGCGGCGGAGGGGTCGACCCGGGATCTTCAAAATTGACCGGACTGACATCACTCGATGTGACGATTTCGGGGAATCCCAGCCAGGTACGGGCGATGTCGAATTTCCGCTGACTGACCGTGTCGAGATAACGCGTCGAGGGGAATTCCTTGACGACCTTGTCGTAGCTTTCTTCCGCCCAAGAGTACCGCTTCCGGCGATAGCGACATTCCCCTTCCATGAAGAGCGCGTCCTCGCGAATGGGAGTATCTTTGTATTTTTTCGCGACCTTGCCGAATTCTCCTTCGGCCGCTTTGAAATCGCCACGCTTGAACTTGGCTTCCGCTAAGTCATATTGCTGCTGGGCCTCGCGCGGAACGGTATATTGCATCGGCTTTTCCTTGCGGAAACTCCCCGATTCGAGGAAGCGCTGCAAGGGACCGCGCACATCATCGGCATTCGCCATCTGGCGGACCCGCTCATCCTCCCGCTTTCGAAGGCCGAACAGATCAGGGCCGCTCTGGCATCCCGTTGCCCCCCCGAGGCAAATAAATACCGCAAGCGCAACCTTTAGCGCGGCGCGCGGCGACTTCGAGCGGCTCCGACTCGATTGATTATTCATCGTCATCCATGACTCAATGCGGAACGTAGAAACGGGATCAACCGGGGAGAGGGATTTCCGCTCGACGTTCTTATCGTGCTAGCCAGTCGTGCCTCGGGCGTTTCGGCGTAAACTCCGTTATCAGAATGGCAGATATCTCAGCATTTTGGGGCGATGTCCCAGAATGTTCACGATCGCGGCGTTGGATACGTACCTCATTTCCTGCATTTGCGGTGCCGAAATCGACAGCTTCTCTAGAATTGGATCAGCGACATTTGAAAGATGTTTGAGCAACTCCACCGTTCCTGCATGAATCTGGTGTTTGTTCAGTCCTTCCTTCTGGCATCGCCGGCAGATGAGTCCGCCTTGCGAGACCCAAAATGCAAACGGGCCATTATCTGCCAGCGGCTCTCCGCACCCGACACAAAAGTCGAAGGATGGCAACTGGCCGATCTCTCGCAAGATAATTAACTCAAACCTAAGCACCGCCGCTGCCGGATCTCCTTGATGGGCAAGCAGATCCAGAGTCCTGACCGTCTCCTCGAAAAGGGTTGGATGGGGATCGTATTCTTCGGTAAGGGCGGCGAGAAGTTCTGCGACGTAGTAACCGCCGTAGAGGCTGGAGAGCCCCTTCTCGCTCGGCCTAAACCTAGATATCAGTTGAGCTTCCGTCAATAAGTCCAGGCTGGACGAAGATTTGCGCAGGAACACTATCCGACACACTGCCAACAGGTCAAGAGCAGCATCAAACGGCCCTTTGAGCCGCTTGGCCCCTTTTGCCACGGCCGAGATCCGCCCCCAATCGCGCGTGAAGAACGTCACCACCCGGCTCGACTCGCTGAAGTCCGCCTGACGGATCACAATCCCTTCCGTTTTCTCCATCGTCATCTGTGCAAGCTTCTTTCCTCAATGCGGAAGTCGCGGCGTCATCGGCGGTTCCCGATGACATACAATAATGCTAGCAGCCATCCGATGCTCGGCACGTTTCTACTGAACTCTACTGAACGGACCGCGTTCCACTCACAGGATATTGCAAGACCTTTGCCACCGAAACCTTCCGGCGATCCCCCGTTGTCACTGAGAGCGAGACTGCACTAACATGGCCGATTCATTCCACTCCCACTCCCGGACCGCCTTTTTGACATCATCCAGAAAATGATTCTGCTTTCGGTTCGCAGCATTTCTCGGCAATTCGATGTCGACCCGGTCTTCCGCGAGGTCAGTTTCGAGGTGCGACCAGGGGAGCGGATCGGACTGGTTGGCCCCAACGGCACGGGCAAATCAACGCTGTTGAACATTCTTGCGGGAATCGATGACGCCGATACCGGAGAAATCGAGCGCCACCCGACAGCCGACGTTGCCCTGCTGGAACAGGAAGTTGACACGACCGAGGGGAAAACACTTATCGCGGAAGCGCGCTCAGGGCTCTCGCATCTGTATGATCTGCAACACGAGGCGGCGGAACTTGCGGAGCGGATGTCGCGCGAGACCGGCGCAGAACTACTTGAGAGACTTCACAAACGGTACGACCAGATCCAACTCGACCTGCACCGATTCGACGCCTACAACATCGATCATCGCGTCGATGAAGTGTTGCACGGTCTCGGCTTCAGCCCGGAAGATTATGAACGCCCGCTCGCGGAATTCAGCGGCGGACAGCGCAATCGTGCGGTTTTAGCGCGGATGCTGCTGCGATCGCCCGACGTGATGCTGCTCGACGAGCCGACGAACCATCTCGATATCGCCGCGACCGAATGGCTTGAAAGCTGGCTCGTCCGTTCACGGCAGGCCATGATCGTCGTCAGCCACGACCGCTACTTTCTCGATCGTGTCACCACGCGAATACTCGAACTGTTCGACGGAACCTTGACCGACTATCGGGGCAATTTTTCGGCCTACTGGCAGCAGCGCCACGAACGACAAAAGGTCTCCGAACGGACCTTCGAGAAGCAGCAGGAGTTCATTGCGAAAACCGAAGACTTCATCCGCCGCAACAAATACGGCCAAAAGCACGCTCAGGCCGCCGATCGGGAGAAGAAACTCGCCCGGCTGGAACAGGTCGAAGTAGTCCGCGATCTCTCCGGACCGGCAATGAATTTCGGAAAAGCCTCGCGCGCCGGCGACTGGGTTCTCAAGACGACCGACGTCGCCAAGGGTTTCGGCCGACCGTTGTTCACCGATTTCACCATGAACATCGATCGCGGGGAATCGGTCGGCATCCTTGGCCCCAACGGAAGCGGTAAAACAACGCTGCTGCGCGTGCTCATCGGCGAACTCCCCCCGGACACCGGGAAGGTTCGATTCGGGACAGGCGTGAAGATCGGCTACTTCGATCAGCAACTGGAAAGCGTCGATCCGGAACTGGATGCCATCGCCGCGATTCGTCCGGACGACGATCCCAATATCAGCCCGGGAACGCTCCGCAGTTTACTTGCGCGGTTTGGAATCCGTGGCGATCTCGCCCTTCAAAAAGTCGGCCTGATGAGCGGCGGCGAAAAGAGCAAAGTGGCACTCGCGCGGCTGGCGGCCGCCAATGTCAACGTCCTGGTCCTCGACGAGCCGACGAACCATCTCGACCTGTGGGCGCGCGCCTCACTCGAAGAGGCATTACAATCGTTTGAAGGGACGCTGCTGTTCGTCAGCCACGATCGCTATTTCATTGACCGCGTCGCCAAAAGCGTGATCGTGCTCGAACCGGACCGCTGGCGCACGTATGCCGGCAACTATTCCGATTTCGTCCAGTTTCGACGAAACATCGAACTCGAAATCGCGTCGTTGGAATCCAAGCAAGAGAACGTCGCGCAATCGACATCCAAGAGATCAACCAGCGGCACCAACGCCAAACCCTCCAGCGAAACACCTCGCCGAAAGCGGCAATACCCCTATCGCAAGGTCGAAGAGATCGAAGCTGACATCACGGAGAAGGAATCGCTGGTGGAACAGCTCGAAGCAGAGATGGCTGATCCGGCGATCCACCGCAACGGCGAGCGGGTCAAGGAAGTCACCCAGGAGTACGCCGCCGCCAAATCCCGGCTGGAAGAACTCTACCGGCACTGGGAAGAAGCGGTGGAGTTGAATTGACGGACTCCACACACTTAGCCGGATACGATTATGTCTATATCGAGCGGAGATCGTAGCTGTGCCAATCGACTCAAAAAAGCCGCAGATAAACAGACCGACGGCGCCTTGTCGGTCATAGTCACGACACATTGGAGACAGCACATTACCGATCCATCACGGATAATCTCAGATAAGGCCTCTTTGCTCGGCTCCAATACAGCGATCAGTTCCGAGAGCACTTCATCAACATTCCAACTCTCCCGCTCTGGAACTCGAAACTGCCAGCCGTTTTCAGAATGTATCCGTTTGGGGAGCGATGTTGAATCGCCTTTATTCCATTGCTTTGTTGGCGAAATCCGTAACCGAGACGTAATTTCATCGGGACCCAGTTGGTCACTGGAGACCTGACAATAAGCATAAATCTGAGGTACAGGCATTTTCTGCTTATTAGCCTATCGAAAGGATCTTGTTACGAATACGTTCACCTCGCCGACTTGATTTCCAGGCTCACCTTCTCCTGTTTCGGCCCGAGATCGGTTTTCACGCCATACGGATTCTTGACCGTAATGCTCCCCGTGATATCGAACAGTCCCGGCTCACTCTCAGTGACAATCACCGGACGGTCGAGGTCATCTTCAACGACGCAGTCGATGAAATCGATGCCGCCGAAGGTTTTCGTCAATTCGGGGCGGAATAGATGCAGCCAGATCGGTGCCCAGGCGCCGGCGTAGCCCCGGTCGTTGGCTGTGTTTGTAACTGTGCAGTTGGCGAACTTCACGCGGGCTTTGCTCGCGGATTTGTCCTGCACTTTGATGCCGTAGGCCACAGTGTTTTCGACCGTGCAGTTGCGGAACTCGACCAGCCCTCCGGGGCCGCCGTCCGCTACTTTGGAGACGCGAATCCCCGGGCCGCGCTTACTTGAGACGTGGCAGTTCTCAAACAGGATCGAAACGTCGCCGGACGACTCCTTCAAGTGCGGGAGATAGACTTCAATGCCGTCACCGTAATTATCCTCGAATCGACTATTACGGAAGACAACGTTCTGCACGCGCTGTTTCTCTCCGTCCGGCTCGATATCAACCCCCGATGACGGCGGCGTTCCCCAGGTATTATTGAACTCGCAGTTTTCGACATGCAGGCCGTCAACGCTGATGATGCTGATCCCCTGGCGGTAGTTGTTGTCGCAGACGACGTCCTTCAGTTCGATGTCCTTGCAGTGCGCCAGCTTTCCCGCGCCGTCGAGATAAATGCCGTCACCGCCGCTGTCGCGGAGAGTCAGGCCGTGGACTTTGATGTTCGTGCAGCCGCGCAGGGCGAGACACATCCGCCACTCAGCCTTCTTATAGGGTCCGAACCAGCGTTGCCAGCCCAGCGTATCGAGCACGCTGCCGACGATGTAATCCTCCTTTTGCATTTTGACCGTCGCGCCGTAGCCGCGGATGGTGAGATTGACGGCTTCCGTCGCCGTGAAGACCGAATCTCCACCACCACGGTACTCACCCCGCTTGGCCGTGATGACGACTCCTTCTTCAAGGACCAGTTCCTGGTTCCCCGCGAGTTTGAGCGGCCGGGTAATCCAGTCGGAGGGCATCTTGGGGACGATGACTTTCTTCGCGCCGGAGCTGATGGCGTTCTGGAGAGCTTCGGTGGAATCTTCGGAATCAAAGCCCCACCAGGCGGCGTTGGCGGTGTCGCGCTTGCCGTCGCGCAGCTCTTGTACCGCTTGTGGATTCTTTTCGTTCGGGCCACTCTCAGCAGCACAACAGACTGCCGTTGTGCTCAAATAAGCCAGTACGAGGGTACCGTGGATGACTCGCATGAGGAACCTCGATCGAAAGAATGTGGTTCAGAGGCTGATATGAAAACGATTTTCTGGATGCCTTAACGAAACAGGCCGGTTTGCACCGGCCAATTGCCAATTTCTGGTACTACTCCGATCAATCAAGATGTTACCAACTCGCCAATCGGTCGCACATTCGGCGGCAGGATCTGCACGCGGCGGCCGGCAATGTCTTTCACCGCGTCATCCGGCTCAATTCCGAGGTTGTGATAAATCGTCGCCAGCACTTCGCGGAAATGAATTGGCCGATCGATCGCGGAATCGGCGATCTTGTCGGTCGCGCCGAGAACCTGGCCGACGCGCATCCCTCCGCCAGCTAAGAGTGCGCTGTTGACCCTTGCCCAGTGGTCCCGCCCGGCGTCTTTGTTGATCTTCGGCGTGCGTCCGAATTCTCCCCAGACGACGACGGTCACGTCTTTGTCGAGTCCGCGTGCGTAAATGTCTTCAACGAGTGCGGAGATTCCCTGGTCGAACAACGGCAGCCGCTGCTTGAGCGCCGCGAAATTGCCGCCATGCGTGTCCCAGAATCCGTAGGCCACGGTGACGCAGCGTACACCCGACTCGACAAGCCGCCGCGCGGCGAGCAGTTGATCGTTCCACATCGGAGCGCCGTCGCCGAGATGATTCGGCGAACCTTTGCCGTATCGCTCGCGAATTTTCGGGTCTTCTTTTTCGACGTCGAGCGCAGTCACAAGTCGACTGGAAGTCAGCACATCAAACGCGCGGGCATAGTCGGTCCCCATGCTGTCGACAGCCAGCCCATCGACGGTTCGCCGATATCCGTCGAGAGCCGTGAGCAAATTCCGCCGGTTCGAGAATTGCGCGGGGGTGACATACCGCAGCTTCATGCTCGCGAGTTGCTCGCCGTCCGCCTTAATCGCAGCATATCGGGGACCGAGCGAGCCGAACGATGGAGAGTTGTACGGGCGGTGCTGCATGGTGGGAAAGAGATCGACGAACGGTGGCGTGACGTCATCGATGCTTCCCATTTTCTGCGAGATGATTGATCCAAAATTCGGATGCCCCTCGCGGAGCGTTTCGTTCATCGGGTAGCCGGCCACATTCTGAAAGCTGCTGTGCTCATCCCGCTGACCGACGACCGAGCGCAGAATCGCAAGCCGATCAACGACAGCCGCGGTCATCGGCAACAGTTCGCCAATTTGGATGCCCGGCACGACCGTGTTGATAGGATTGAACTCGCCGCGGATTCCGTCGGGAGCATCCGGCTTCAGGTCAAAGGTGTCCTGGTGTGACAAGCCGCCTGACAGGTACACCATGATGACCGACTTATTCGAGTGGCCGCGTCCAGCCTGCCGTTCTGCCGCCAAGAGACCGGGGAGCGAGAGCCCGCCGACGGCGAGCGAACCGATCTGCAGGAAACTGCGCCGCGAAACGCCGTCGCAGAATCGTGATTTCTCGCCGCAGATTGTGAGCATGTCACTTCCCCAAATCATGCAAATCATCGGTATCGCATCACCTGATCGACATGAAAAGCATCGATCTGGCAACCCTAGGCGACACTTCAATACATATCGTCATTTTGATGATTATTGGAGGCAAGATCAACGCAGCTTGCCCGACTCACTGTTACAGCTTGTTGAGCAAAGGGGGACTCAACATGTTTCCAAGAGGTTAGTTACGAAAAGGTGAATGCAAAGGTACCTGATTGACTGTGCGGTTGGCCTTGGTAGAATCGAGCGTTCGGATTTGCTTGCTTCCTTGCGAAAAAGGGACGTTCTTCAAAGCGGCAAGCCACCCGATGCTCGTCGGTATTGCCCGACCGTCAACCGTCATGGGGGCGTTTGAATTGGTTCGCGGCCAATAAATCGGACCGCATTGTAGAGCTTAGAATGCCCTACGTTCGCCGCTTTCGGATGGAGATCGATCTCGTGGAATCGCGGCCGGTGGCCCCCTCGCTCCCAGAGGGATATCACTGGTTGCCATGGCATCCGAATTTGCTGCATCGCCACGCGGCAGCGAAGTACCACAGCTTCCGCGACGAGCTTGATTCCCAGGTCTTTCCCTGCCTCGGGAATTTCCGCGGTTGTCGCCGGCTGATGGAGGAGATTACACGACACGAAGGATTCCTGCCCCAGACGACCTGGCTGATTTCTCGGGATGTTGAACGCCAGCGCGGATTACTCGATTGCGGGACGATTCAGGGCCTAGGCCGTTCCGGTGGGATCGGTGCGGTGCAGAACGTTGGAGTCCACCCGGATCATCGTGGGTTGGGGCTCGGCCGGGCACTCGTGCTGAAATCACTGGAAGGATTCCGCGAAGCGGGATTGCGGCGGGTGTATCTGGAAGTGACCAGTGAAAATACATCCGCGGTGGAGCTTTATCGCTCGGTCGGATTTGGGCTCGCGCGGACGATGTATAAAGTCGTCGACGCGGAGCCGGCGGCTACTTTCTGATTCATCAGGCATGCTCCGGTCCATTAGGCATGCTCCGGCGTTCGACATCGCCCTCGCAAGTCGATGCAAACCACCGCGTCGGGAATCGTGATCACGCGCGAATTCACCCGCAGTTTCACGTCGCGGCTGTGCCGCTTGTGGTTCGCGCAGGTATCTGTAATACTCGGCGCGGCGGGTCTGTTTGCCGTTGTGCCGTGCAGGATCGCAGGATGAGGAATCAGGACATTCAGATTTCGACGCTTGAGAACGGGCTGGTTCTTGTCGTCGAGCCAATGGCGGAGGTGCAATCGGCGTCCTTCTCCTTACTCGTTCCTGCCGGGAGCGTTTTTGATCCGCCCGGGCAAAATGGTACGGCATCGATTCTTTGTGAATTGATCATGCGCGGCGCGGGAGAATTCGACAGCCAACAGTTGTCTTCGGCCCTCGATAACCTCGGCGTGCAGCGGCAAGAATCAGTCGGCCCGGCACATGTCACGTTCACGGGGGCGACGCTCGCCGACAATCTTGTCCCGGCATTACGGCTCTATGGGGACGTCCTGCGCCGGCCGCATTTGCCGGCCGATCAATTCGAGGCGGCCCGCCTCGGTGTTGAGCAATCGCTGTTGGCCCTCGAAGATGAACCCCGCCAGAAGATTATTCTCGAATTACGCCGACGGAGCTTCGACAAGCCGTGGGGTTTGCCGAGTGAAGGGACGCTGGACGACTTACAGGCAATTTCGCACAAGTCCGTCCGCCATCATTACACGCGGTGCTTCCGCCCGAATGGAACAATCTTGGGGATTGCCGGGCAAGTTGATCCGCGGAAGGTGCAGGGGGTTGTCGAAGAAATTTTCGGCGACTGGAAATCAGCCGCGGAACCGGCGTTTGACACATCCCCCAGCGGGCCTCCGCGCGATCATATCTCCCACGACTCTACGCAGACGCATATTGCGATTGCCTACCCGACCGTTCCCTACCGCAATCCCGAGTATTACGACGCCTGGGCCGCGGTCAGCGTGCTCAGCGGCGGAATGAGTTCGCGTCTCTTCACGGAAGTTCGCGAAAAACGGGGGCTCTGCTACTCGGTGCACGCATCGATGGCCAGCATGAGGGATGCCGCGCGCGTCCTGTGTTATGCCGGCACCACCACGGAGCGGGCACAGGAGACATTGGACGTAACGATGCGAGAAGTGTTGAAGCTGGGAGAGGGAATTGCCGAGGATGAGCTCGAACGCTGCCGCGCCCGTGCGAAGAGTTCGTTGATCATGCAGCAGGAATCGACGCTCTCTCGCTCCTCTTCGATCGCCCGCGACTGGTATCATCTCGGGCGCGTCACGACGCTTGCGGAAGTGCGGCAAAAGATCGACGATCTCACCGTCTCCTCCGTACTCGGACATTTGAAAAATCACCCTGCGCGGGACTTTACCATTCTGACCATCGGTCAGGCGCCGCTGGAGGTGTCCTGGTGAAATTTCATCAAACGACGTTCGACAACGGGCTCGATATCGTCGCCGAACTGAATCCACACGTCTTCTCAACGGCTGTCGGATTTTTCGTCCGGACCGGCGCACGCGATGAAACGCCCGAAGTTTCGGGAGTCAGCCATTTTCTCGAGCACATGGCTTTCAAAGGGAACGAGCGCTACTCGGCCGACGATCTCAATCGAATCTTCGATGAGATCGGCGCGAAGTACAATGCTTCGACGAGCGAAGAAATCACGTTATTCTATGGCGCGATCTTGCCGGAGTATCTGCCGCGCGCGTTCGAGATGTTCGCCGCGCTCATCCGTCCATCGTTGCGGACCGATGACTTCGACATGGAGAAGAAGGTGATCCTCGAAGAGATCGGAATGTACGAGGATCAACCATCGTTCGTTGCGTACGAAAATGCGATGCAGACACACTTCGCCGGACATCCGCTCGGCCAAAGCATTCTGGGAACCACGGCGACTGTCGGCGGACTGACATCCGAGCAGATGCGGAAGTATCACTCGGAACGTTACAAAGCGGGGAACATCGTGTTGGCTGTCGCGGGAAACACCTCGTGGGACGAAGTTCGCACGCTCGCCGAACGCTGGTGTGCCGATTGGCCTGCGGGAAATCCGGGACGGGTAACGAGCGAGGCCCTACCGACGGGAGGGAGAAAAATCATTACTCGGGATTCGAGCACGCATCAGCACGTGATGCAGTTGGCTCCCGCTCCGAGTGCGACCGATCCTCTGCGATTCGCGGGCGAACTGCTGAGCGTCATTGTCGGCGACGACAGCGGGAGCCGTCTGTACTGGGATGTGGTCGATCCAGGTTTCGCGGAGGCGGCGGATCTCGGATACAACGAGTACGACGGTAGTGGTGCCTATCTGACGTACCTCAGCTGCGATCCGGAATCGACCGCGGAAAACCTCGAGAGGATCGCGCGAATCTACGACGACGTCAATCAGAACGGTGTCAAAGAGGATGAACTCAAGCAGGCCAAGAGCAAGGTTGCATCGCGCGTTGTACTACGCAGCGAGCGACCGATGGGGCGGCTCTCATCGCTCGGCAGTAACTGGGTCTATCGGCACGAATACCGTACTGTCGAAGACGACCTGAAGATTTTGCAATCGATTACAACGTCCGATATCCGTGCTCTGTTGCAACGGTATCCGTTGGGGGCCGTCTCGACAGCGACAGTCGGCCCACTGCAATCGCTCAACGGCGATTGATCGGCGGGATTTACGGCGATTTCAGCAGTTATTCGCAACGGAACGAGGGAAACTGGGGTTCTGCGGATTCTGCGGGAACTGTAGAATCCCGCTTCGCCGAGTCAGTTGATTCTGGCGTGCAAAGCATTCGCTGTGCTGCGAACGGATAACCGTCGCGGCATCCAACTTCGCGGAAGGAATCGCGAACGTGGCACAAGTTTCTCCCGACTCGAACGGCACTTCGTCGACGAACGATGCTTCGCAGATTTCTCGGAAGCAGGCCGACAAGGCTCGTGGCCCGCATTTCAACATTCGTTCATTTCCCGGGCTTCGCAACGCGAGGCTCAAGTTGGTCCGTCCGCGCGGAACTGGTTATGCCGTGCCGGAGTTTTCGCGCGCCTGCCTCATTCGGTTGATTGATTTTCCGGAGATGCCTTTTCGCACAGGTGTGAGCGATACGATCAAGGCGGGAAACAGCGCGCTGGTGGTTCGTACCGAATTCCCCATCGCCGGAAAAATGACGTCGGTGGCATATAAACATGTTCGCCGTCGAACGTGGATCAAGCGGCTTACGCAACTGTTTCGCCCACATCGCGTGCTGCGAACCTGGAAGCTCGCTCATCTGCTTCTGGCGCGCGGCATTGCGACTGCCCGGCCGTTGGCTGTCATCGTGCCAAGAACCGCCCGTCTTTCGGGAGATGGATACCTGATTTCCGAATGGATCGACGGTGCCGTTCAGCCAATCGAATTTGGGCGAGTGCTTCGTCCGTACAAGCCGCACTCCCACGAACGCCGCATGCATCACGCAGCATGCGCGCTCGGGGAACTGCTCGGTCGCATGCACGCGGCGAAAATATCTCATCGCGATCTGAAATCCGCTAACGTGTTGTTGCAAGATCAGCCGGATGGAGTCGCAGCTTATATCATCGATCTGGATGGTGCGGCGTTGCGGGCGAGAATTCGGCGTCGCACCAGAATCCGGGATCTCTCCCGACTGGCGGTCGGGCTCGACGGCTGTGCCGACGCGAATCTCGCCACCCGCCTTCGATTTCTCAAGAGCTATCTCGCGGTGGCTGGCGATGTGACCTGGGAGTGGAAGACGGCGTGGCACGACTTGTCCGCCGCGACAATCGCTCGCCGCAGTCGTCGCGATCTGAAGAAGTCAAAAAAGTCGATGCAGTAAAGAAGACATCGAAGCAAGGAGATTGGGGCCAATTTGATGCGCATCTTGTTCTTATCCACTCGGGCCGCGAAGCCAAGTTATCGTTTTCGAGTCGAGCAGATGCTCCCGTATTTGAGAGCGCGCGGGCACATCGTCGAGACCGCCTTTCTTCAGAAATCCCTTTGGCGGCGATGGTCCGTTTATCGCCGCCTGTCGGAATACGACCTCGTCTTTTTGCAGAAACGGCTGCTTAGCTGGGGGGAACTGCGGATCGTCCGGCAGCGTTCAATTCGGCTGGTCTATGACCTCGACGATGCAGTGATGTACGACAGCGAGGGAAATGAGGATGCACGACGACTCGCCCGATTCCAGGCGACCTGCCGTGCTGCCGATCTTGTCATCTGCGGTAACGATTATCTTCACGAACTGGCGGTACAGGCGGGCGGTCGCACGACCACGATCCCAACGGCGATCGATACAAATCGTTTTTGCCCCGCAACGGACAAGCAATCCCGCGAAACAGGCGAACCGCTGACGATTGGTTGGACCGGCAGCCGTGCAACCAATGGGTATCTGAACGCGGTTTTGCCGACGATTGCCCCATTCGCGGGTCGGGTGCGGGTCAAAATCATTTCCGATACTGCGGCAGGGATCAACTATTCATTACTCCAGGATGTGCCGCATCAGTTTGTGCGGTGGTCGCCGGAGATCGAAGTTGCGGAAACGGGTACGTTCGACATCGGTATCATGCCATTGCCGGACGATCCCTGGTCGCGCGGTAAGTGCGGCTTCAAGGCCCTGCAATACATGGCGTTGGGAATTCCCGCCATTTGCAGCCCGGTCGGTGTCAATCGAGAGATTGTGCATGACGGGCTGAACGGATTTCTCGCCGGCACGCGCGACGAATGGTACCAGGCGATCTCGCGCCTCGTGAAGGACAGCGAATTGCGCGAGACGATGGGCCATGCCGGTCGCCGACGCGTTGAGCAGGACTATGCCCTTGACGTCGTCGCTCCGCGTCTGGTGGATGTGATGGAGCACGTCCAGTCCATGGGGCGAAAATCGGCGTGAATGCCGGCAACCTATGGAATTCAGGTAGCCGCGATTCTTCCTGCCGAAGAAGTTTCCTGCCCTGCTGGCCGAAATATCGAGATGTGACCTGCCGCTTTATTTCGAAATTCTCTGGTTTTTCGTCTAACAAACCTGCCGTGTCGTCCGTCTAATCGAGTGGATGACATCCTATTGCTGGGCAGGGAAATGACGGACAACGGCCAGGCCGGCGCCCACGACTGGTTTCGTGACGCCCACGACCGCTACGAAGAACCGCTGACGCGCTACGCACAGCGGATCACTGGGGATTTCGAACGCGCCCGAGATGTCGTGCAGGAGACGTTTATGCGTCTGTGCAGCCACGGGCACGAGAAAGTCGACGGACATCTGGCCGAGTGGCTGTTCACCGTTTGCCGCAATCGGGCGCTCGATCTGCGCCGCAGGGAGAGACGCATGACGCTGCTCACTGAAGATCAGGACACGGAAGCCCGCAACAGTTCTCCCGAATTGACAGTGGAGAATCGCGACGCCGCCGGGCGGGTCATGCGCTTGCTCGAAGGTCTATCAGAGAACCAACAGACGGTGATCCGTCTGAAATTTCAGAACGGGTTGAGTTACCGGGAGATCAGCGAGGTGACGGGCCTGACGGTCTCGAACGTCGGCTTCCTGATCCATCGTGGATTGAAAACGATCCGCGAACGCATGCGCGAGTCATCGTAACCAGACATTCAAGAATTCACCGCAGAGATCAGATTATGGGCCGCCGCTAACAGGGCGCGGCCGGGAGTTTGACCATGTCCCAAATGCATAACGAACAGTCGCGGTTTGATCCGAATGATCCTCGCTTGACGGCCTACGTGCTCGACGAACTGAGCACGGACGAACGCATTGCAGTCGAGCGGTTACTGGCCGCTTCGCCGGAAGCGCGAATGGCGGTCGCTGAGATTCGCGAGACGGTTATGGAATTGCAGTCGGCCTTTGATGCCGAGCCGATCGCGCCGCTGGACGAGCTGATTCCAAGCGACACCGCACGTCGTAGGAACTCAGCTGTGATTCGGTCGCCCGGATTCTCGAACAGCGCCTCACGAAGCGGGTTGAGCGTCACCACCGGGCCTCGTCAGCCGGTATCACGACGGGCCAAGCTCCTGCTGACGGGTACTGTCGCCGCGGCACTGGTTATGACTGTTGTCTTGGTGAGGGAGCAGGGAGCGCCGTCGGCCAACTCGACACTGATCGCAACGAATGCCGTTCTAGATGATGAGCGGGAGTACGCTGCTCTCGTTGCTCAACAAATTCATGGCCTTGATGTGGATAGTTTGGCCCAGCCTGAGTTCCAATCGACGACGACAATGCTGGGGCGGAGTGGTGGTAATTCGGCGAACGGAGTGGGGTCGGAATCACTTTATGAGAACCAAGCCCGGTTACACTTGCGTCGGCTCACGGATGAAAAACAGCGCCTGTCAGAGCAACTCGCCCGTTCGACAAATCTGCCTTCGCCACAATTGGCTGATCTGTCAAACAGGAGCAGGCAGTTCAGTTTGGGCGCCACAGTGACCGTTTCAGATGGTGCTGCTCTCAGGTCGCCGGAATCAGTGCCAGTTCCCAGTGTCAACGGCGTTGCGGAGGGTTACCACTTGTCGGCTGGGCCTCACGCGGTTGTGGTCGGAAATAACGGAGCGAACGCGGCAGCCATGCCGACTCCACGCTCCAAAGAACCCGGCTTGGCGGGAGTCACTGTTCTGTCGAGTTCCGCAGGCTTACTGCCTCAACAGAGCTTCCATTACGATCCCTCCGTACGCCAGGAAATTAGCGGATTCGCAATACTGGGTGGTACACAGGCGGGTCCAAATTTAACAACTCCGGAGCGATACGGGAAGCAGCCGACGGTGGATAGTTACCTCGGAATGAACTTTACCGACGTTGCAGTGGGGCAAAACCTGATCTTCAATGGCAGCGCGAGCGGTGTTCCCATCGGCATGGATGGATTACTAAATCCCGGCACCGCAGGGGGACTGTCGGTAGCAATCGAGCACATCACCCTACCGCCGGGGCTACAACAGGAATCGGCCCGGACTGAGAATGGGTACGTTCTGCACGACCATCTCCAGTTCCTGCCGGCAGAGCAGTCGGGTCAAGCAAACAGTGCCGGAAAATCGCCAGCCGACATTCTGAGACGGAATGCCGAATTCTCAAAGCGAGTTGGCAAGCAAGAGTCGCTCACTAATCGTGAGAATCTTGCGCTTTGGGGCGAGATTAAAGACTTGAATAGTGACGGAGTTGTTACGGAACAAGAACAGCTAGCCCAGGTTCGTAGTCCCGAGGTCCAGCCCCGTTGGTACTTCAATGCTCGACCGGATCTCCCGCAGCAGAACACCGAAGCCTACGAGCCGATTGTCGAAAACGAATTCCTCTCGCCGCGCGTGGCGCCGCTTTCCACCTTTGGCGTCGATGTCGATACCGCCTCTTACTCGAACGTCCGGCGGTTTCTCACGCAGGGACAGTTGCCGCCGCCGAACGCCGTTCGCATTGAAGAGTTGCTTAACTACTTCAAGTACAACGATCCGGCACCGCAATCGGGTAAGTCATTCTCGGTGAACATGGAAACAGCCGCCTGCCCCTGGAACCCAGAGCATAAGCTGGTGCGGATCGGCTTGAAGGGGAAAGAAATTCCGCACAACGAACGTCCGGCCTCGAACCTGGTCTATCTCATAGATGTCTCCGGCTCGATGAAGGAAGACAACAAGCTGCCGCTGGTGAAGTCGGGGCTGGAACTGCTTGTCAATGAAATGGCCGACAATGACCGGGTGGCGATTGTCACCTACGCCGGGCATGCAGGAGTCGCGCTCGAATCGACACCGGGAAACGAGCGGCAGAAGATTCTGAATGTCATCCGCGGCCTGAACGCCGACGGTTCGACCAACGGTGAAGCGGGGCTGCAGCTCGCCTATGAGCAGGCGGTCAAGCATCTCATCGCCAATGGCACCAACCGGGTGATTCTCTGTACCGACGGCGATTTCAATGTCGGCGTCAGTGATGACGACCAACTCGTGAAAATCATCGGCCGGCACGCGAAGTCCGGCGTCTACTTGAGCATCTTCGGATTCGGCATGGGGAATCTCAAAGACGCGAAGCTCGAGAAATTGGCCGACAAGGGGAACGGCCACTACGGCTACGTGGACGGCATTCGTGAAGCGCAGAAAGTCTTTGTCGAGGAGATGATCGGTACGCTCTACACCATCGCGAAGGACGTGAAGGTACAGGTTGAGTTCAACCCGGCGAAGGTGGGGGCGTATCGGCTCATCGGTTACGAAAATCGCATCATGCCCGCGCAGGATTTCCATAACGATGCGAAGGATGCTGGCGACATCGGTGCGGGGCATTCGGTGACCGCGTTGTACGAAATCGTTCCCCCCGGCCAGCCACTGCCGCGTAAGGGATTGAAGTACCAACCCACAGCCGAAGTCAAAGAAGCCCCCAAGCCGCAAAACAACTCGCCCGAGTTGTTGACCCTCTCGCTGCGCTATAAACGTTCCGAGGTCATCACGCCAGCGAGAATTGCTGGGGATGGAGTGTTCCAGCGGAGCGTGCAGGAGGATTACCCGCTGGCGGAGCCGACCGACGGAAGTGCGAAAACATCCGATGATTTCCGCTGGTCGGCAGCCGTGGCGGCGTTCGGCATGATTCTGCGCGATTCGCCGAACCGCGGATTGGCCAACTTGCGAATGGTCCATGAGTTGGCGACGAGCAGCATTGGTGGTTGGGGGGGGCCTCAGGACGATAACTATCAGACTGCCGAACATGTCCGCCGGAATGAATTTCTGGAACTCGTCAAGATCGCGGGAAAGCTGAGCGGAGTCATTGCCGTCGACGATAATCAGAATAACGGCATGGAACGCAAGACCGAAGAGGGGGCGGCAAACTTGACACAGCCAAGTGCTCCGGAAACGAAGGCAGAATTCGATATCCGGAGGACTTCGGCTGACTTTGCCTTACAACATACAGCGGTCAATAAAGGGATGAGCGAAAAAGACGCGCGACGTGTGCTTGCGGGAGAAGGCTTTCAACTCGATCCCGACCAGAAGGGAGTCAAGCAGGGCTGGCTGCGGTTTCGCAAGCCTTGGAGCGTCGGAGGCCACCACTATGTCACGCTTCGAATCGATAAGGAACAGGTCGTGGAGTTCGACGAGATTTGGAACGATCCTTAGCAGTAGTTCCGGCGTGAAACAAAGCCCACGGGACTTACGAACACTCATGAAGACGTTCACTCAGCGAGGAGAGGGAAATGAGAATGTCTTACCGGACTCTGATCTGGGTGGTCTGCATCGCGGTAATGGGATTTGCTACATATCGCTGGATCGAGGCCGGGGAGGAGCCTGCCGCGAAAGCAGTTTCCTCGGTGACCTTGCAAGAGCTGCTGGACCGGGTGCAGAAGCTCGAAACGCGTGTGGACCAGCTCGAGGGGAGGCCGCTCACCCTCTTTCCTGCGCATGGACTCCTTCCTCGGTATGGAAACGTTCCATACTCTCATTCCCCCTCGTATCCACCGGGGACGGAATTTCCCAACGGGTGGCAGCAGCGTGAGATCAACGGGATACGTTACTATCTCGTCCCGCTCGATTCGGCGGCGGGAAAAGGGCCGAAGTAGATGCCAGAGTATTGATGGCCAGAAACCATACTGTTCTGGCCTGTGCAGCTACAATGCATCGCCGACGGATGGGAGTTGTTCCATGTCTTTGCGACTGCTGACGAATACCGTAATTCTGTTGCTGTTTGTCGCGAGGATCTTCACGGCACAGCAGGCGTTCGCGATCGCTGGAACCGATCAGGTCGCATCGCCCGGAAAGCCGGTCACGCTGGAAGAGGCGGCGCAATACCTGTGGCCGGTGGGTGTGCTGGAATTCATCAACGATCCGGCACGGACGACCGGCTGGAATTCCTGGTTCAGCGGAACTTCCAGCCACGTGAATAACTATTTGTACCGGGTGAAATCAACCGCAGACGCGAACAGGCTGATCGCCAAGTTCGCTCAGATAAGTGTGCCGAAGCAGCAACTCGTTCTTGCTTTCGGTATGGGACCGACGTCCGTCGGAATTGGCCAAGTTGTGCCGGAAGATGGTGAGAATGGCGCGATGTTCGACATCGGGAGTCAAAAGAAGCTCGATGATTGGTTTTATCAACAAGCCTCGAATCGCGGCATAAACACAATCACAAAACAGCCCCCGCAGGTCCAGCCTCCCACGCTCCATCTGTATGTTCACAATCGGGCGATTGACCTCACGAAACTGGAAATTCCACCCTGGGTCGAAGTTTCTGCGGCGTATGAACCTCCTGTGGGTTATGTCGAACGCTTACGGTCAAGCGGGCTTCCGGACGATCGATTCGTCCCGGAACTCGCGGCCACCCGAGCGACTGTCGGCAAAATTATGGCATCACGGACTCCACGTAAGAAATCAGAGGGAGAAACTGCGGACAAACGGAATTCTTTGCGACATGCCATCCAGGCTTTCAATCAGATGGCGGCGGACGACCTCATCGGTTGTGAGCAGTCGCCGTTGACCGAGTTGGAGGTGGTGGCCGCCATTCGCATGTGGCAGCGCGAGAAAGAGTCTCCGGTGACCGATGAATTGTTACAAGCTTTCAAACGCATCGCGGAAACGGTTGAACTCCCAGAAGGAGCGGAATTCGAGGTTCTCCGCGAGATTGACCCCGGACAGGAGTTCGTATTCGTCGGTTGGTGGGTGCGGATTCAGTTGCCGAAATCCGACGGAGGATCGTACAGCTTTCCCATTCGCAGTCGGGTCATGCGATCGGTCTCGATCGAGCAAAAGCTCGAGGAAGTCGGGCTATCGCTCGACAAATGGCCGCGCGAGCTCCCGGCGGGACGGTGGAGGCTCGACGAGTACCATCAGGAATTGAAACGTCGCGTGGACATGATGCAGAAGAAAATTACCGATCCCCCGACCGTTACAAAATAACGGCAGCCACTGGTCGACGCTGGTTGTACCAAGCTTTGCACTCTCGTCTCGCGGAATCAATTGCGTGTATAGACCAGTGTGAAACTTGCTGTGTAGTCGCTTTTTTCTCGGTGGTCGTTCGGCTGCGAGTTGTATTCGTGCCGCAGTCCGAGCTTCAGCGACCAGTGCTTAGATTCATCGATGCCGATGAGCAGGCCATACGTACTCACAAACCGGAAGACCTGTATGTCTTCCGTGCTGGGGTAAATTGACGTCGTGTGCTCGAAGCTTGTCCGATCGAATAACGGCCAGAGCACTTCGATTTCGCCGAACAAATCAGGCGTCGTGCGGCTTCGGAACGGGCCGTAAAACCGCTCATGAGTCACGCCGGGACCAATACGCGTGATGAGCCGCCGTGTCGGCTCTTTGTAAAATCGATAGCCCAAACCGGTTGAAAGCGATCCGCGATAAGAGAGGTTCTCGAATTCGTCATACTCGTTTTTGGATGTAGCAAACCAGACCCAGCGTTCTTCGGTTTGCTTGTTGAAATCAATCGTGCCGTTTACAAACCAGCGATTACTTGTCGGATCGCCGTTCTTCGTACTCAGCTGACCGCCGGATTCTATCTGCGCGAAACGATGCTCCGATTTCTTTTCGAACTTGAGGCCCATGCTCAAGAAGTCCTCGTCGGTGTTGCCGCGCAAGACGCGTCCTCCGACTTCGAACCGCTTGGTCCAGCTGTCGCCATATTTGAACACGTCGTCGACGCGAGCCCCGAAACGGCCGAACGCTGACTCATAACGACCTGGGCTAGCCGGGCTCAGAATCGGGGAGACCCCTGTCGCCGCATTCGGAATCGCGGTCTCCCCGGGGGCAGGTGGAATATCAGGTAGTGCCGGTTCGTAACCAAGGAGGGCCGCAACGGAAATGTCGAATTCGGGAGCCGGGTATTCGATACGGTCTATCTCCTCGAAAGGAAACCAGAAGCGCTCTCCATCACGAGTTTGCCAGCGGAGCAGACCTGACTCTATCCCAAGGCTGCTCCCTTCCAGCGCGCGGCCGTCGCGCAAGAACAGTGTCTCGTCCCCGCCCCGGGATTGATTCGGGAAGAGAATCGACAGCAGCACTGTAAGCGCCAGAAATGGAATGGTTTGCGCGATAGACCGCATGCCCGATCAAACAGATTTGTCGGCTGGAAATGTATGGAAGGATCGAGTCGCCATCGTCTCCGATGCACGACCTCCCCCTCCCCGTCAGGTGGGAGCGGGATTCTAGTGCCAGCCCCGTTTTCCAGCAATCCGTTCATGACAGCCATTGCGGCATCGTTTCCCATTCAGGTTCCTGCCCCCAAATCTACGGAGTAGCCGGTCGCCAATGTCCATCAGTTCGGGCAGTTCGGGTATTTTTGGTATTCGAGGCTGACCGTTGATGCATGATTTGAATGAGGTCGAGCAGCGGAATTTCCGCAATCCGATCATGTTGATTCAACAGTAGTTATGCGCCACGATGCAGGGTGCCGATCCTTGAGAGTGACCTTGTCCCCTCGGTGCGATTGAACGGCAGATGCTCAATTGAGGTCCAGAATCTTCATGACCGATAAGGTTTGCTTGAGACCGCGGAGTTTATGTCATACAATTCTGATGCGCAGGGACTTACGTCAGTAAACAGGTGAGAAAATGGCCAAGTCGGGAAAACGGAAGAAGCTCCCCAAGGAAGTCGCGGTCATCAATGCCGACAACTGTACCGGCTGCGAATCCTGCCTAGAGGTCTGTCCGGTTGATTGCATTGTCAAGGTTCCCGGTGAGACGTTCGGTCCGTTACAGTCCTGGTGCGAAATTGACGTCGAGCGTTGTGTCGGGTGCGAGGTTTGCGTTCATGTCCCGACGAAGAAGAGCGATCCGTACGAACTGACGGTTTGCCCTTGGGACGCGATCGAAATGGTTCCCACGGTACTCGTCGGACAGTATGTTGCCACGAAGGGTGGACCGCCGGATTATCTGCGGGAAAATTGGGAACGAGTCGTCGAGCCGGCGATTCACATGGCGGAACTGGCTGCCGAGCAGGCCTCGTAACAGGGCGATTCACCCGTGACGGCCCGGGTTCTTATCACCGACCGTGCTTGGCCCGATTGCGATCTGGAACGGGCGATTCTCGCTGAGATCGGTGCCGAAATCGTCGAACCTCCCGGCACCGACGAACAAGCTCTCATCGAAGCGGCCCATGAAGTCGATGCCATCGGCACTTGCTGGGCGCGCGTGACGAGCACGGTCATCGAATCCGCTCCGAAGCTGCGCGTCGTCGCCCGCTTCGGGATTGGGCTCGATAACATTGCCGTCGAGACCGCAACCCGCCGTCGCATTCCGGTAACTTATGTGCCCGATTACTGCGTCGTGGAAGTCTCGGACCACGTTATGGCGCTCCTCATGGCAGCCGCGCGGAAGGTCGCATTCTTTCATCACCGCACAAAGCAAGGGGAGTACAACCTTCGGGCCGGCCTCCCGCTGCGTCGCATTGCCGGTAAGACACTGGGGCTCGTCGGACTTGGAAGGATCGGCCAGGCGATTGTCCCCAAAGCCCGCGCGTTCGGTCTGAGAATTGTGGCGCATAACGCAACGGGAGAAGACCACGGCACCGGCTGCGAAATGGTGTCTCTTACGGAGTTGCTGCAACAAAGCGATTTCGTCTCGTTGAATCTCCCCGTGACCAATCGCACGCGCGGTATGATTGGACCGGCGGAACTCGCTCGGATGAAGCCAACCGCATGGCTGATCAATACCTCGCGCGGCGCGCTGATCGACCACAACGCGTTATGGAATGCCCTGCAGCAAGATCGCCTGGGAGGTGCCGCTTTGGACGTTTTCGATCCCGAGCCCCCCGATCTGTCGCATCCCCTTTTCCAGGACGAACGGGTTATCGTCACGCCGCACGCCGCCTTCATGTCGGAAGAATCTCTGGTGGAATTGCGGACTCGAGCGGCCCGGCAAATCGCCGATGTGCTACAGGGGATTAAGCCCGAGCAGATCGTGAATCCGGAAATATACGCCGATCCGGAATAACCGCTACGTTCCACCCCCGGCTCTGCCTCCGGGTACGCGACCTCGCGGACGCTTCGGAGATCCTGAGCTACGATAGTATGTTGCGAATTCACGACATGGATTCCCCTCGGCCAATTGGCCTGGGTCGAGCAACGCATGCGATCCGGATCGAATCGTCCGAACCGATACCACACACAGCGACAGTGATACCGCGACATGCAGGAGCAACTCGCTACCCTCGAATCTCAGCTGCAGGATAAAGAGCAGCTCATCGCCGCGTTGACGGAGCGGCTGGAACAGGCTGCCGAGCAGCTTGACCGCCTGAAACGCAACGGCGCCGACCGCGCGCTGCGCACCGGTGGTGGCTTTCCACCGGAACTGATCGAGGAGCAGAAAGAGCTTGTCGAGGAACTGCAACGCGCTGTGCAGCAGTGGGAAGACATGCAGCCCGGCGTGCTGCTTGGACGGATCGAGATGCAACTCGGCGAGCTTCGCGACCTCGTATCAGGACAAGGATCTACACTCCTTTCCGGCTCAGAGCGAGGCGGCTACAGCGATCGCAGCACAAGTTCCAGCCGTAACGGAGAACGGGAAAAAAGGACTGAGAAAACCGAATCGAAGGCTTCCGGAAGTGGTTCCAGCGCCTACGAAGCGCTCAAGGCCGGTCTGCTCGCCAATGACCTGGCAGTTGAGGAAACTTCGGAAGAAGCGGAAAACGAGTCGCAAAGCAGCACGCCTGCCGCATCGCTACCAGTCCCGACCGGTCCGGAGTATGAGGAATCGCCATTGGACGATCCTCCGCCCGCGATCGATTTGGAGCACGCGTCGGCCGAAGAGCTTCGCAAAGCGGTCGAAGAGCGAGACACTTACATCATGTATGTGCTCGGTCGTCTGCGGAATGCGGAATCGAGACATCACGTGCCGAACAACTGGAAAGTGCTCGAGACCATGCCGGAAGCATTGCAAACCCGGCTCGATGTTCTCGAGAAACAGCTGCAACAAACACTCCGCACCGCCGAAGTCGAGCTCTCGCTGCACCGCGCCAAGCTGGGACGCGAAGAAGCCCGGCTCCGTCTGCTCGATGAGCAAGTGCAAAAGAAGTTGCAACGCGCGGGTATCTCTGAAGAACAGGCGGCCCATCCGGAGTCCAAAGCAGAGCGCGATAGCAGCCCATCGAGCCGCTGGCTCCGCATGATTGGTCGGCACAAAGAGCAGCAGTAATCCTGGCAGATTATTGCGAGTCGTCAGGCTTTTGACACCGGACTTCAGGAGTCAACGACCACTTGTCTCCATCCTCCGGTTAACGCTACCCACTTGCTCTCGTCTCTCGTCATAATTCATTGTGACAAAGTCGCCAAATCCGCACACGGCCTCGCGAAACACGCTTCAAGATCGAGCAATCGAATCTGATCGGCCTCGACCGAGAACAACTCGAGGAAGCAGGTCAACAACTCCACTCAGACGATGATCAAGACGAATTCTCCACTGCGGCGAGAGCGTCAGATACAACAAATTTCCCATACGGTGCCTGGAGTTACGACCAAATACCGTTTCCCTCGGTAAGTGGTTGGTATAATGACGCCCATGTCGCCTAATTCCGCGGAACACGCGGGAACGGGGGAACCAATTGAGCCGGTACTTCGGCTCACGGGGCGCAGATTCGCCGCGGCGAATCAGGGCACTTTCAAGCCCTAGCCCGTCAGCTAACCTCGTCGGCGTGTCGGGACGCGTGATCCCGGCGATTTGAAAGGGCATTCCTGTCTATGGGGAGTTGTTCGCGCTCCTGTCGCGAACAGTGTTCATCTCGATCTCCCGCGCCTAGACGAAGAGCCCAACGGCCCTATTTTGTGTGACGCTCCATCCGGTGCAAATCGGATGTCGAGCACCGGAGGCTCGTATCATGTTGCTCGCGTATTCCTTGACGAACGTTCTACATATTGTTGGCGAAGAGTTGAGCGGCCGCGGCGCGGTCGCCGTAATCGCAATGACGTCCGGTGCATTGCTGACCTGGATGCTCGAACGCTGGAAACGGCGCCGGGAACGTCACAACATTCTGCGCGGCGATGCTCGCGACACGGTTGTAATCGAGCATCACCTTGTCACAGCTAAAGCGCTTCACGCCGCGGACGGGACGGGGGCCAAACAGGTTCCCGCCACTCTGCGGATTCGTTCGCTGGGGCAGGCTGAGTTAAGCCGCGTGATTCCCAACGGCCATTTGGCGGAAACTCTATTGCAGCGTGCAAAGCACATTACGCCGATCGACACGCTGATATCGATGGAGGGGGCCGAAGGTTCGTATCTGCTCGAGACGCTGAGCAACTTCGTCTGCAATCATGTGGGGAATAGCACGTTCGAGCATGACCTGTATGTGCTGGCTCCTTGTTGTGAACCGGCCGGGCTGGCGGTGCATCAGCCGATCACGATCTTATTGATCTCGATCAGGGATCTCGCTCTGTTTACAACGTGGCCTGCCTGTCGTGACATTCAAGTTGAGCACGGGTCCGACGGTATGCGCGTACTCACGCTCCTGGAACTGGCACGTCGGTTCCAAGCCGAGAAAATTAAATTCTCTGACCTGACGAAAGCCGGCGAATCGACACGGCACGCCGAAACGATGTATATCCTCGATCTCGGGCTGGACAAGCGATCGGCCGCGGTCCCGCTGAAGGATGTTCCATGGGAACGCTTCCGTGACGCGCTGCATCAGTGGAAGGTCCCACAACAACCTGTCGGACCGACATCGGTGGAAACAACGCCGCTGTCGGTTTGAGAGACGCAAGCGCTTCCGTGGTGGCGGTTCCCTCTCTCACGCTCAAACCGAACGTGTAGCCGTGCATCGCCACCGATTCGAATTGGTACTAGGACTCACCGACGTACGATTCGTTCACACCACCGCGACTTTGACGCAGTGGATCGGCGGCAGCGCGTCGAACAAGCATTTCCACTCGTCGCCGCCGTCGCGGCCTAACCAGAGTTGGCCGGTGGTCGTTCCCATGTAGAGCGCCGGCGATTTGAGTTCGTCGATATCGAGCGCGTCACGGAGCACGGTGAAGAAGGTTTCCTTCTTTGGAAAACCTTTGCTCAACCGTTTCCATTTGCCGCCGCCGTTCTCGCTCCGCCAAACAGCCGGCGCACCACCAGGACAGGTGCGCGTCATCCCCTCGAGCGGCACGACATAGACGGTGTCGGGATCGTGCGGGTGGACCACGATCGGAAAGCCGAAGTCCGATGGGAGACCGTCCGCGATCGATTTCCACGAATGTCCGTAATCGTCACTGCGGAGCACGCCGATGCCGGGACGGTCGGGCCAGCCGCCGTGGTTCTGCATGTAGAGCCGGCCCGGTGCGTCGGGATGACGGGCGATCTTATGCACGCACTGTCCGAACTCGGGATACGGATCGGGAACAAAGCCGGCGCCGACGCCTTTATTACTGGCAGCGAAGGTCTCGCCACCGTCCTCACTCAGATAATGCCCGCCGGTGGAGATGCCGAGATGCACGCGATTGCCGTCGCGGACGATGGTGTGCATGCAGAGTCCGCCATTACCAGGATGCCATTGCCGCGCGTGTGCGTGGTTGCTGATGCCCGGGACCATTTCCCACGAGTCGCCACCGTCGGTACTACGGAAGAGCGAGGCCGGTTCGACGCCGCACCATAACTCGTTTTTGTTGCTGCCGGCTTCGAGCGACCAGATGTTCGCGAGTGCGCGGCCGTCGTCCTTGGGGAAGGCCGGCGCGGACTTTGTCTCCTTGAACTTCTTACCGAGGTCCGTCGAGACGAGCACTTTCATGCCAAAGAACGGATTGCAGTTCGACGCGTATAACTTCGGCGAGCGGCGCGTGTCGATCAGTGCGGAATAGACAGCCACGCCGGGGCCAAATGGTCCGCGGAGCTCGAACCGACCACGCGACTTCGCCCCTTGAGCCACGAATAGGCCTTTCTTGGTGCCGATGCAGATGATGACGCGTTCTGGCATGTTCAGCCTCCTGAGACTGCAGTCATGATGTAGAGGGTGTCTCCCGGCCGGAGCTCTTTGTTGAGTCCGTCCGAGGGGTTGAGATGGGACGAATTGACGAACAGATTCATGTGCCGGCGAACCGCACCGGTTTCATCGCAGACACTGCGGTAAAGCTTCGGGTGGCTTTGATTGAGCAAATCGAGCGCGGCGCGGACGTTCGCGGCCGAGACGATGAGTTCCGATTTCCCGCCACACTCGGCGCGGAGCATTGCGGGAATCTGTACCGAAATGGCCAAGCCGGATTCTTGGGCAGACATGTGGGGATGCCAATCGTGGGATGCGGCCGCGCTGATAACACTGTATCAGGTCGCGAGGAGTACTCCCAGAGGGACTGTTTGGCATCACACCTTTTTATGGAATCGGCTGCCGGGGCTGTGCATAAGATATTTCGAATGGCTCAATCCGGCCGACGAATTGTGTGAACCTCATGAATTTCCCGGGCTGACATATTACAATACCGGCCACGTTAAATTCCTTCGGACGATCTCCGACATTGAGAGAGCCACTGCTGCAGAGAGTCATTCCATGAAGAACAGTTTCCGCTGGCCGGTTGCGTTAATAACCTTAATCGCCGTCGTCGGTATCGCCGGTTACGCGCAAGGTTGGTTCGTGCCGACCGAGACGAAGGTGACGGAACTTGCCCCCGGCGTTTACTTCCGCAAGTGCCAGACAGAACCTGAGTTTCTGGGCTGCAACCAGGGGTGGGTGGTCTTCAAGGACTTCGTATTGGTCATCGATGCGAATTTTCCCGACCAAGCGGAAGAGCTAATCAAGGAAGTCCGCAAGACGACCGACAAGCCGATCCGCTACGTGTTCGACACCCACTACCACGGCGATCATGCCGACGGAAATCAGAAGTACACGGCCATCGGGGCGACAGCCATCGCCAACGAAAACAGCCGTGAGTTGTTCGACACCAAGGGAAACGCTGGCTTCGAGCAGTCTCGAAAGACGAAACCGAACGTCTATGAGAAGCTCGATTACGCCAAGCCATCCCTGTACTTTCCGCAGAAGCTTGTGGTTGACGACGGCACGCAACGGGTCGAGTTGCTGCATTTCGGCCATGCTCATACCGCAGGTGACGCCTTTGCCTGGCTGCCAAAGCATGGCATCCTCTTTTCGGGAGACGCTTGCGTCAACGGGGCGTTCAATTACACCGGCGACAGCGACACCGGAAGCTGGATCGGCGTGATGACCTCCGCCCAAAGGCTGCCGGTCAAGCAAGTGGCTCCAGGGCACGGCGAACTGGCGGACGGGACTTTGCTGGCGATGCAGAAGCGATATTTCGTCGAACTGCGCGAGGCGGTGCAAAAAGGGATCGATTCGGGGAAAACGCTCGATGCCATCAAAAATGACATCAAGTTGCCGTTCTACAAAGAATGGACCGGTGTTGATGTGAAGACCCGGACCGAGAACATCGAGCATGTCTTCGGCGAACTGACGGGGAAAAAGAAGCCGGGAGGGAAAACGTGAACCTCTTCGCGGCATACTATCAGATCGACCTGCTTGAGCTGCTTATTTATCTCGGTTTGGGGGCGATTGTGGTTGTCGCTTTGATCGCCGCATGGTGGGCAATATTCGCAATTCCGTGGTTTCTACGCCGTGCCCGAAACGACGTGGATGAATAGACGAACTTTCGGCCAGTGTAGCTTCGGTTCGGCTGTTTCCAGTTCTCTTTCCCGTCGATTTTCGGTGGTCTTGGCCGTTTTCCATCAAACCAGGCGCGCACCCTTGCCGCGTGCGCCGCGGTTCTTATGCTTAGGGTCTGTTTGGTCCTGTTCGGGATGATCCGATCGGCTTTTGTTCTTCTCAACTTTGGACCTGAGATCCTGGACTTGACCCCAATCTGATAAAGCCGAATCGCACTGGTTGACAAACAGCGAGTCGTCCCCCGTTCATCGAAATTATTGAAAGAACATGTACCGCATTCTGATCACCGATAATCTTTCTCCCGCCGGGCTCAAGCTGTTGAAGGAGAGCCCCGGCATTGAAGTTGACGTTCGTTCCGGGCTGACTCCGGAGCAGGTCCGTGAGGCGCTGCATCACGCCGACGGCATTATCATCCGCAGTGCCACAAAGCTCACGCCGGAGATTCTGGCGGACCAGCCGCGATTGAAGGCGATCGTCCGGGCCGGTGTTGGCGTGGACAACATCGATCTCCCCGCCGCGACGCGCGAGGGGATCGTGGTGATGAATACGCCGGCTGGCAACACCACCAGCACGGCCGAGCATACCGTGGCGATGCTGTTGGCGTTGTCGCGAAACATCGGACCGGCGGCGGCGAGCATGCGCGAAGGGAAATGGGAGCGGAGCAAGTTCACCGGCACGCAATTGGCCGGCAAGACGCTGGCAATCGTCGGACTCGGACGGATCGGACTGGCGGTCGCTCAACGGGCGCGCGGGCTGGAGATGACCGTCATCGGCTACGATCCATTTCTTTCTCCGGAGCGGGCAAAGGAGCAGGGAATCGAGTTGGTCCGCGAGGTCGATGACCTCGTGACGCGGTGCGACTTTTTGACGGTGCACACTCCCTTGAGCGATGAGACACGCGGTGTGATCAACGCCGAGCGAATTGCCCGGATGAAGAAAGGAGTGCGGATCATCAACTGCGCGCGAGGCGGGATTATCGATGAGGACGCGCTGGCGGATGCGATCGAATCCGGACATGTAGCCGGCGCGGCGCTCGACGTCTTTGTGAACGAGCCGCCGAAAGGAAGTCGGCTCCCCACCCTGCCCGGGGTGCTGTGCACGCCGCATCTCGGCGCCTCGACCGACGAAGCCCAAGAGTTGGTAGCTGTCGAAGCAGCCGAGATCATGAGCGGTTTCTTGCTCCGAAATGAAGTTCGACACGCAGTGAATATGGCCCCGATCACGGCAGCCGAGATGGGAGACATGCGACTGTATCTCGATCTGGCCCGCCGGCTGGGATTACTGCTCGCACAATTGAGCCGCACGGCGGGGCTGCGTTCGGCCCGTATTCATTACCGTGGCGAAGCGGCATCTAAGAAGACGAAGCTGATGACTGCCGCATTTTCGGCGGGGCTGCTGGAGTCGGCGCTCGACGATCGGGCGAATATCGTCAATGCCGAGATGCTTGCCCGCGAGAAGGGAATCGATATCACGGAATCATCGACGACCGAGGCGGGGAATTTCTCGACGATGATCTCCGCCACCATCAATACTGCTCAGGGGGAGTTCACCGCGGCTGGTACGATGTTCGGCCATCAGTTCCTGCGACTGGTGCGGTTGGGGAATTATCACCTCGATGCTTACCTCGACGGCCTGATGCTCATTTACCGGCACCGCGACGTACCGGGGCTCATTGGCTACATCGGCACCGTGTGTGGGAAGCATCAGGTCAACATCGCGCACATGGCGCTCGGCCGCGAGCGAGAAACGCCCGGCGGCGATTCCGTCGCGGTTCTGAATCTCGACAACGAACCGTCGTCGGAAGTTCTGGCGGAAGTGGCCAAGCATCCGGAAGTGACCGGCGTGGAACTGGTCCGTTTGCCTCCTGCCGGTTCTCCGCTCCCCTGGCTTGTGCAGACGTAATGACGTCGAATAGCTCTTCATAAGACGGTTTCTCGTGTGCGATCGCGGCCGCTCCGGACGCCATTTGCAATCGTTTGATGAAGCTGTTACGCTCATTAGCAGGTGCCTTGCCCGAAGGATTCGATCGCGCTACGGGAGTTTGCACATGCCGGGTTACCATGTCTTGAAACGCCGCATCACTTGTCCGGACCGCAGTCAACAGGGGATGAGTCGATTTCGCGGCGGTTTTACCCTCATCGAGTTGCTGGTCGTCATCGCGATCATCGGCGTGCTGGTCGCGCTCTTGATGCCGGCCGTACAAAAGGCGCGGGAAGCGGCTCGCCGCACACAATGCCTGAACCATCTGAAGCAGTTGTCGCTCGCCTGCCACAACTATGCCGATACCTACCAGTCGTTCCCGTCGGGGTATATCTCGCTGGCTGGTCCATCGTTCAACGTTCCCCAATTCAATCAACCGATTACATTCGGCATCGACAATCATGTGTATGACGCCAGCGGCACGCTGCAGAATCCAAACCCGCTGCTGTCGATAAACACTTGGGTGCTCAATCCTCCTTGGGGTTGGCATGCGTTTCTATTGCCGCAGATCGAACAGGGAACAATCAAGATCGATTTCCGCCTTGGCAAAGATTACAACCCGAACCTTGACGCAATGCGGATACCGATCGAAACGTACACCTGTCCGAGCAATCCGCTCCCCGGCGTCCGCCCGCAAGGGATTGCGTTTACTACCTATCGTGGTGTGATGGGGGCGCAGCCGATTCTCGATACCACCCCTTCCCCTCCTGTGGGAGACCACTCGGTCTTTTCCACTAACGGTATGATGTACCTCAACAGTGGCGTGAAGTTCCGCGACATCACTGATGGAACCACCAACACCCTGCTGATGGGGGACTCCCGGTTCGGATTCTGGGGAGACGGCTATAGTTGCTGTGCTCGTTTCCGTAACGATCGGATCGACTTTGATTCCTACTGGCCGGATTACGACACGACAACCGGACTCCAATTCTTCAGTTTCGGCAGCTATCACGACGACGCCGTAATCTTCGCTCTGTGTGACGGCTCCAGCAGGCCCATTGCCAAGAACATCAATTCCGACATTCTCCGACGGCTTGCGACCCGGGCCGAAGGCTTACAGATCCCGGACCAGTTCTGAGTGGCGACGGGCGGATTTCTCGTCGTTTCCTCAAGCCGCTTTGTCGCCTGGCTTGTGTGCGTCAGCCCCTGTTGTGGCATGAGTTACGCGCGATCGAATGGAAACGCGAGCACCTCGGCGAGTGACTCGCATCCGGTTGCCAGCATCAACAGCCGATCGAATCCGAGCGCAACTCCCGCGCACCGGGGCAGCCCCGCTTCCATGGCCTGCAGTAAGCGATTTTCCATCGGCAGCCGCGGTCTCTTTTCCCGTTCGCGAAGTTCCGACTGTATCCGCGTCCGCCGTCGCAGTTCCCGCGGGTCTGTCAACTCATGATATCCGTTACAGATTTCGATTCCCGCGATGTACAACTCGAAGCGTTCCGCCACGCGGGGGTCCTCCGCGCAAAGTTGTGCGAGTGCTCCTTGTGACGCGGGATAATCGTACAGAAACGTCGGGCGTACCACTCCGAGAGTCGGCTCAATACGCTCCGCGAGAATGAGGTTCAGCCAGCCGTCCCGGTCGTCGGCTGTCAGGGATTCCGGCGGTACGATTCCCGATTGTTTCGCGAGGGCCGCGAGTTGCCCAGCGTCCAGATCAAGGACGCGCGAACCGATCCCGGCCAGAAACGCCTCATCGTATGTTACCCTTGAAAACGACCGCGCGGGTGACGTGCGCCCGAGAGCCTGATACACGCTTGCGACAAGCTCCTCCACCACGGCCATCTGATCGTGATGCGTATCACCGGTCTTGTACCATTCGATCATCGTGAACTCGGGATTGTGCAGCCGGCCGAGTTCCCCTTTGCGAAGCACGCGGGTGATCTGGTAGATGGCTGTCGCGCCGTCGGCCAGCAGCCGCTTCATGCCGAACTCGGGAGAAGTCTGCAGGTACATTACATCGTCAGGGGATCGATCGTTCCCATGCTCTCCGTGACGATGCTCCCGCCAATGCACTCGAAATGGTTCGAGATGGGCATCGACCACGATGTCGTGCGAGAGGATCGGCGTTTCGACCTCCAGATAGCCCAGCTCGTCGAAGAACCGCCGCACCGCGCGGAGCGTCTTCGCGCGGAGTCGCAGCATCTCCAGCGACGCGGTCGGCTTCCAG
>CAZVJA010000007.1:48174-57041 GCA_964626885.1 uncultured Planctomycetaceae bacterium
GGGACGTCGCGGGTTTCGTGCGGGCCGCGCGGCCGGCGAATCCCCGCCGCGATGTAGAGCGTCCCTTCCTGGTCGACCGCCATGCCGTCTCCACCCCGACCGGGGGCAAAGTCGAACACGACCCGCTGCCGGCTCGGGACACCATCATCCGACAGATCGAACGCCCAAATCTTGCGGTTGCCTCCAACAATCGGGCAGCTGTCAACGAGATACAACGTCCGCTCATCCGGACTCAGAGCGATCCCATTTGGGCGCTGAATCTCCGGCTGGGAGATCACTCGCGTTACTTTTCCATTGGGATCGACGCGATAGACAGACTCATGCGTCATCTCCATCGTCGAGCGGTCGCCGTAGCAGGGATCGGTGAAGAAGACTTGCCCGTTTGATCGAGCCGCAACATCGTTTGGGGCGTTGTATCGCGCTCCATCGAATCGCTCCGTCAGAACTTCGACAGCTCCCGTGGCCAAGTCGGTCCGCGTGAGGCGGCGATTTCCGTCATTGTCGCCGAATTCATTCCCCTCGCAGGCGAGCAGCTTCCCGTCGCGATCGAACAGCAAACCGTTCGACCGGCCGCTCGGTGTTCGCCAAACGGAATGCTTCCGGGTGACGGGGTCGTATCTCATGATCCGATTATTGGCGATATCGGAGAAATAGACAGTTCCATCGCCAGCCGCGGCAGGCCCTTCCGTAAACGCAATCGCCGTGGCGGTGGCGAGCATCTCGTCACCGGTCGAAGCGTCCCACGGCAAACCAACGCTGTGCAGATGGGTCATGATGTTGTCAGGAGACCGTCAATAGGAGTCGTCCTGCAAGTCGCTCTCGGTGATGATGCGGTGCCCCTTATCGGCGAGGGTCCGCAGGCCGAGGTCGATATCGTCGACATACAGCGCAATCGCTCCGCGTCCCTGCCCCCGGTACAGCATGGGGTAGGTGTAATGAATGTTCAACTCGGCTTGCAGCAACGCGAGGCAGATTTTGACGTGCGGCTGCGGATCGTCGGGTAGCTCGACGCCGATGAGATCAGTCTCGAAGGTCTTGAAATTCGCGAGATGAAACAGCTCACGGGCACGTTCGTAATTATCGAGTACCATTCGGGCGACGGAAAAGTCGACCGAGTCGACAATGCTCAACGCCACCACGCGCAAGTCGTGCCGCTCGAGGTGCCGCATCAGTTCGTGCAGCGTGCCGACACGATTCTCCATGAACACGCCGAACTGTCGGAGGCATGGCCACGACCGCCCGCGCATCGTATTGGGATCGACGGCCGATCGCCCACTGAAACCGCTGGACATAGTCACAAGCCCTTTTCGTGTGGAGCGTCACCCGACAAACGCGTTCGATAACCGCGCGCCCCGCCGCGGTCGGCATTCCCGCCGCCAAGTCTTTATGGTATGTCACTTTATGAAACCCGATGCACTCCGTCAACATTCGCCTAGAGGAAGGCTGCTCGCGTGATCCGCACGTTTTTGTTCGACATGGGAAACGTTCTGGTGCATTTTTCGCACGAACGGATGTGCGCACAGATGGGGGCGCTTTGCGGTAGGACCGGACCGGAATTCCGCCAGATACTGTTCGATACCGGTTTACAATGGGAATTTGAACGGGGAAAAGTTTCTGAACGGGAGTTCCATCGCCGGCTGGAAGAAGCGGTCGGGCAACCGCTCGACTTTGAGGCCCTCGTCCGGGCCGGCTCCGATATCTTCCATCTCAACGAGCCGATTGTTCCCCTGCTCGACAGGCTCCGTGAATGGGGGCACCGGTTGGTGCTTCTCTCAAACACAAGCATCTCCCACTTTGAATTCGTCTCGGCCGAGTTCGATCTGCTCCACCGTTTCGATGACTTCGTCCTGTCGTACCGAGTCGGGGCACTCAAGCCGGACTCTCCGATTTTTGAGGCGGCGCTGGCAACCATCGACTGTGCTCCGGAAGAATGCTTCTACACCGATGACATTCCGGCCTATGTCGAAGCGGGGCGCTCTTTCGGCCTGCAAGCGGAAGTTTTTACCGACGTTGCGTCTCTCTGCAAACAGTTGCGCGTGAGAGGATTCTCGGTTGATTGACACCGCGCGCCGGCGGCAGTAGCTTACCGGGAACCTGTCGGGAAAAACTCCCGGATTCAAAATTCACACTCAGCATGTATCAAACTCATCGCTGGCCGTTGACCACAAGGAGCGTGTCGCCATGAAAGACGCCAGAGCCTGCATCGCGGAAATCATCGGCACCTTCTTTCTCTGCTTCGCGGGAATTGCGGCGATTTGCTGCAATGCACCTCCTATTAACAGTGGTGCGGGATTGGTCGGCATCGCACTGGCACATGGGTTGGCCCTCTCGGTCGCTGTGAACGTGTTCGGCGGAATCAGCGGCGCGCATTTCAACCCAGCCGTTACATTCGGAATGCTTGTGACCGGGCGGATCAAATTTCCGCTGGCAATCGGCTACGTTATCTCGCAGCTTCTCGGCAGTACCCTCGCGGCCTTTCTTTGTAAATCGGTCTTTCCGAAGGAGGCGGTCACGGCTGCCAACCTTGGTATTCCCCTTCCCGGCGGCGAATGGGTAACTCCGGGAGTGCTGATGCTCGTGGAGATCGTCCTGACCTTCCTGCTGGTGACCGCCATCTTTGGCACGGCTGTCGACGAGCGGGGCAAAGCGGTGAAGATTGGCGGATTCGGCATCGGCTTGGCAGTGACATTCGACATCTTGGCCGGCGGTCCAATCACCGGTGCCTCCATGAACCCCGCCCGGTCCTTCGGCCCGGCACTCGTCCAGGGAGATTTTCACCTTCACGGGTATTACTGGGCCGCGCCGATCCTCGGTGCCGTGGTGGCTGCCCTGGTCTATCACCACTTCCTGCTGAAGGAAGATTGAGCCGGTCGCCAGCATCACAAATTGACCCCTCTGAATAGCGGGTTTTGGAAGTCCCGTTGTCGACTCCAAATTCCGTGAGTCTTCAAGCTTGCGGCCGTGCCCGATCCCCTCCCGCCGCGCGCTCCGTCTGCTATTCTGGCGGAAACCACGCGTTTTCCTCGAAGCGATTCCTTGCCCAGATTCCATACGGGAGCGTTAATCAGCCGTGTCTTTAATTGTGCAGAAATTCGGCGGCACCAGTGTGGCAAACGCCGAAAAAATCCGCGCCGCGGCGCAGCGCGCCGTTGACGCCAAACGGGCCGGGCATCAGGTCGTGATGGTTGTCAGCGCCCGCGGCCACAAAACTGATGAATTGATCACCCTCGCCAATCAAGTGTCGAACGCCCCTCCCGCGCGCGAAATGGACATGCTCCTGGCCACCGGTGAACAGGAATCGGTCGCATTGATGGCGATGGCGATTCAGTCGCTCGGCGAAAAAGCAGTCAGCCTGACCGGGGTGCAGATCGGTGTCGTCACCGATTCGACGCACACCAAGGCCCGCATCCAGCAAATCTCGACCGAACGGATGCGCAAGGAACTCGAAGCAGGCAAGATTGTCGTGGCCGCCGGGTTCCAAGGGGTCGATGCCGACGCGAACATCACCACCCTTGGCCGCGGCGGCAGCGATACCACCGCCAGCGCTCTGGCGGCCGTGCTGCAAGCGGACGAGTGCGAAGTGTACACCGACGTCGAGGGGGTCTTCACGACCGATCCGCGCGTGGTGAAGCAGGCGCACAAAATCGACCGCATCTCCTACGATGAAATGCTCGAGATGGCAAGCCTCGGCGCCGGGGTGATGCATTCCCGATCGATCGAGTTCGCGAAGAAATACCGTGTGCCGCTCCGTGTGCGGCCGGCCTACTCGCAGGGAAGCGGCACGCTCATCGCACCGTTGAATGACGAACATGCGCCGGTCGTCACTGGTGTTGCCATGGCTCGCAACGAGGCACGCGTCAGCCTGTGCGATATTCCCGACCGCCCCGGCGTGATGAGTCTGATCTTCACCAAGATGGCGCAGCGGAAGATTCCGATCGACATGGTGGTACAGGACATCGGCATCGGCGGACTGGCGGAAGTGTCGTTCACCGTGCCGCAGGACGATCTGGCCGATACGCTCACCGCCGCCGCGGAGGCAGTCGCGGAGTTGGGGGCGGGGCGAGTGCAGCATGGCACGAACGTCTCAAAGGTTTCGGTCGTCGGAGTCGGCATGCGGGCTCACACCGGCGTGGCGGCACAGATGTTTCAGTCTCTTTCCGGCGCCGGTATCAACATCGGTATGGTGACGACCAGCGAAATCAAAATATCGGTACTGGTCGACCGTGAACGCTGCGATGACGCCGTTCGGGCCGTGCACGACGGATTCAGACTGCACACCGAGCGACCGGCCGATCCGTCGATCGGCTGCAATCGCGGAGCCGAAGCCCCGCAGACCAGCGCCTCGCGCGACGAGCTCGAACGGGACGTCGTCGCACAGCTTTCCGCGATGGAAGACATCGTTGTCAGCGACGTGCAGCTCGATACGCTCCAGGCCCGCATCACCATCGGCAAGCTTCCCGACCAGCCGGGGGTCGCCGCGAAAATCTTCACGGCGGTGGCGGAGGGAGGGGCCATGGTCGATATGATCGTGCAGAACGTCAGCCACAAGGGGGAAGCAAAACTCTCGTTCACCATTCCGCGCGCCGACCTCGAACGCTGCCTGCTCCTCGCGCGGGAAGTGCTCGAAGACTGGCCGAGCGCCGAACTCAGCTACGATGCCGAAATGGCCAAGCTGACCGTCGTCGGCATCGGCCTGCGAACGCATACGGGCGTCGGAGAAAAAATGTTCCGCGCCTTGGCCGAGGCCGGCATCAACGTGCAGCTCATTAACACCAGTGAAATCCGCATGAGTGCGGTTGTGGCCGGTAAAGACGGTGCGAGCGCCCACGCGGCACTGCTGAAGGCGTTCGGGCGATAATGGTACCCAGTAATGGTAACGATGACGGACCATTTTGAATAACTCCGTCCAATTCCACCGGACAACCACCCCATATCTATAAATCCGAACCGGACGGGCAACGACTTCATCTTGTTGAAGGAGACGCCGGGATGACTTCACAACTTCGCGCCGCGCGTATGTCTGTTTTCGTCGCGGCAATCGTGATTGCCCTGAATTCTCACTCTCTGTCGGCGGCGCCGTTGGAGAAACCGAAGGCCGGCCGGCTCAATGTCATCTTCATCATGGCCGACGATCTGAATAACGATCTCGGTTGCTATAGCTTTCCAGGAGTGAAGTCGCCGAACATCGACCGATTGGCGGCGCGCGGAGTCCGCTTCGATCGCGCGTACTGCAACTATCCGGTCTGCAATCCGTCGCGGACATCGCTGCTGAGCGGCCGGCGCCCCGACACGACGGGAATTGTTGACAACGCCACTCCCACACGCACCGTGCTGGGAGACACCGTGATGCTCCCGGAGCATTTCCGGCACAATGGCTACCTGGCGTTCAAGGTCGGAAAGATCTACCACACCGGACCGCAGTTCGAGGACGAGCGCTCTTGGGATCGTGATGTCCGGGAAGATGCACGTTCGAAGAACCCCGCGAAAGAATGGATCACCTACGAGCGCGGGCCGATCAAGATTCTTAACGCGAAAGACGAAGAGGTCTGGGACGGTGTCGTCGCGACGCAGGCGGTCGAATGGCTCGATGAAGTGGCTGCGGGTGACAAGCCCTTCTTTCTCGCCGTCGGATTTCGCCGACCGCACTCTCCGTACATCTCTCCCGAAAAATACTTCCATCAGTTCGACGCCGCGACGTTTCATCCGCTGCTCGGTCCGCCGGAACATCTGCCGAAGATCCCGCGACTCGCGCTGACCTACAAGCTCGGCCAGCCGGCATTCCCGACCGAAAAGCCCGGCGAGATGATGGCGGCCTATCACGCCAGCGTCTCCTTCATGGACGCGCAGCTTGGCCGCGTGCTCGACGCCGTCGACCGGCTGAAACTGTGGGACAACACCGTGGTTCTTTTCATGAGCGACCATGGCTACCATCTCGGCGAGCATGGGGGACTGTGGCATAAAATGTGTCTCTTCGAGGAGACCGCCCGCGTCCCGCTGATTGTCGCGGCACCGGGCTGTGTGCAGGGGAAAGCGACTTCCCGACTGGCGGAACTGGTTGATGTTTACCCATCGGTCTGTCAACTCTGCGGACTCACCGCTCCTCAAGGTCTTGAAGGGGACAGCTTCGTCCCGCTGCTGCACAATCCCGACGCCTCCGGCAAGCAGGCGGCTTACACGGTCGTCAGCCGGGGTTTCAAGGAGAAAGCCGCCGGCGGAAAACTCGACCCGAAAGTGATGGGGCGGAGCGTGCGGACCGACCGCTGGCGCTACACCTTGTGGCCGGACGGCACGTCGGAACTGTACGACCACAACGCTGACCCGCACGAATGGAACAACCTCGCACTCGACGAAAAGCACCGCGACGTGGTGGCGGAACACAAAGCGCTGTTGGACGCAGTCGGAGGCGCGAAGTGAAAATGCGTCTTGCGGCCGCGTTACCTAGCCAAGTGGCGTGTGAAGCTGAGTCACCCGGCATGGAATTCATCTGTGTTAATTACTTTTCCGAGACCCCGCTGAGTCATGTAATATATACAGAGGAATCAGAATCGTTTCAGGTTCAGGGAATTCGACTTCAACCGAAATCTGTCCACGGGTCGCAATTTTCGTGTCGAAGACTTGTCCGATTTCAAAAAGCAGTTCGTGTTCTCGAGATACGGTACGAAGTTCGTTGGAGATCAGCGTGACTGAAGGTGGAGAGACCTGAGCGCCAACAATACGAAATGGTGAGTCACCTTTGAGGTTTATCTTTATGGGGCTCTTGGACTGCGGGCTCGACCTCACAAACACATGTGTGGGCGTCGCCGTCACACGCTGATGGGATTTCCACCGAAGCGTGCGGTAGACAATGGACTTACCGCAACGAAAGCTGATGTTTGTAGAGGCTCCTTTGAGTGGCGGTTGAGGAGGCACGGTCAGCCGGTAACGCGTTTTATGGAGAACAATCCTACCGCGGAACGACTCATGGCTGTTGAGTTCACGCGCCTCAACCGCCAGAGGCGAACCGAGTATCTGTATGGGCAACCGGTTTGAGTCAGCCTCAGTTGCGACTATAACTTCAAATTCCGCCGCCGGGCTCTCTCCAAGTAGCACTTTTGCTTCCGGGGGCCAACGAGGTTCAACCGCCAACGACGAATATGCATCGACTTCGACAGTCAAGCACACTTGTGCTGGACGATCCAAATTCGCGTCGTAGCAGGCAATTTGACGGAATTGCGACGACTCGACGGGGAGTTCGAAACGAACTTTGAGAATCCCGATCTCTTCCGGTGCGATTCGCAATTGCTCCGGTTCAACAGCGAGACAGCCGCAACTCTTGAAGCCACGCTTCAGAACGAGTTCTTTTTCCGAACTGGGATTCCGAATCTCAAACGCATGCTCCACCTGCCCCCTGGCTTTCGGGACGATTATCGGACCAAGGTTTACCGCCAACTTCAGGATCTCTTGATCGGATTTTCCGATCTTCTCCGGCACAGCAGGATCGCGGCTACACGATAGGTTATTCACTGCGGCAGCGAACACTACTACTCGCAGCACAAGCCCGGCGGCAGTAGGACGGTGAGGAACGATGTCGTTGAACATTTGGTGGTCAACAAAAACAGCCTAATGTCTCTTTCGCTTCCTCGCGTAACGGACGGCGACCACAATCATCAGAATCGCAACCACATTTCCAATGAGCAGCCATCGAAGCGGGAATTCGCGAGTTTTGATCCCCGGGCCTTCAAACCGAACTATTGGATCGTTTTTTGACCTCAAGCTTTGCGTTGAGAGCTTACTCATGTCGAACTCGCGAATTCCATTCTTCAAGGCAGGTACAAGATTCAGGCCATCCACGAACGTGTCCGGTCGAACCCGAACAATGAAATCATCTTGACCAGGCGGACGATTGCCAAGGTCATCCGACAACCATTCTGCTACTCTGACGAAGTTGCCACCAACGCTCGTCACTGCCACTAACTTCCTAGCCACAAGTCCTCCGGGACATTCAACGAAGTTCGACAGAACTACTGTCCTTTCCCTCATAACCTTTCCCGCAGCGTCGAGGTTGCGCTCGACGACGCGCTCAACGACAGGCGGATTTGGCTGCATGAAAATAACGACCCGACGTTCCTGTGGATATTCAACATTCATCCGGCTCAAGTGTACCTCGACACGGTCATTATCCTGCGTTTGAATCGTGATTTCCTCTCCACGACCGGCATCACCCAGATCCCACAAGAAAAGCGGATGCCCCTTCCGGTTTCCCATTGGGTTGAGCGGGTGAATAGCATCCGCGGCATTAATCCCGGCGTCAAAGGGTCTGGGCTGACTTAATGGCGAGGTGGCAAGCTCGCGGAAATCGATGCGGTTCAGCGGTTCGGATTTCGCGTGAGGCACATAGTAGTTCGCGTAGAGAATGCCGTTAGTTGCCTGATCATAGGACAGCCGACTGAGCATACGTGTCGGTGTTGTGACACCCGGCTTTGTTACGATGAACCGCGGATCAACATCGATGGGAGAACCACCATAATCAAAACGATAACGAACTAAACGCGCGGACTTGTGAAACACGCCGCTAGCCTTAACAATGCCTGCCTCTGGTCCGAGCCCGTCGTCGTACTTTCCGCCCAGTGCTAACTCCATTGATGCAGCATAAGTCTCTCGGTAGTTAAAAGACGATGCGAAGGATACCGCCGTTTGCCAGGTATCAATGGCGGCTCGAAACGTGGAAATAGCCTCGTCTGATTGATCGCTTTGCGAAAGTGTGTCCGAACCGGCAATTGCAATTCCGGTACTCACAATGTGAGTGGGCAGCAATAGCAGAACAAGAAGAAGGCTTAGAGCCAGTCTTCTAATTGACGGATGAGTGAAAAAAGAGTACGGCTCCGGTT
>CAZVJA010000008.1:0-21086 GCA_964626885.1 uncultured Planctomycetaceae bacterium
CGCGTAATCGCAACGCGTTATGCTTTCAGGTGGGCCACTCCGCGAACGCGGATGTCCCCCCGAACGCGATTCTCCATTAACTCCGACACCGTCATACAGAAAGCCCTGCCTCGCTCCCTCTCATGTGCTCACTTGTCATCATCGTGCGCATCCTCCGCGGCTACATAATGCCGCTGCGGTTGACCAGACAACCCGATGAAGAAATGCCGAAATTGGCATGTGGAACGTCGAATCTTCGAAAGTTGTTCCCAAAATCGAGACTTCCCAATTCGAGGTTTCCATTCTGCCGGGTCAACGCTGGCCCGTTTGATTCCCGTGTGGTATACGAGAACGGATGCCCGAATCTCTACCCGTCCTCGATGAGGCTGCCGTCCGCGAGTGGTTTGCGCGGAACGTGTCCTCCGGTGATTTTCGCGGCCGGCGCGTACTCGTCATCGTCCCGGATGCCACTCGCACCGCCCCGCTCCCCCTCCTGTTCGACGCGCTCTGCCGACATCTGCAAGGGGTTGCTGCGCAACTCGACGTGTTGATCGCGCTCGGGACTCATCCGCCAATGTCGGATGAGCAGATCGCGCGGCTGCTGGGTCTTGCAGCGGACCTGAAACATCCGTCATTCCCATCACTGAGAATCTTCAATCACGAATGGGACCGAGCCGAGCGCCTGACGATACTTGGGACGCTGACTCGACAGGAAACCGCGGAGATTTCCGATGGTCTGCTTTCGCTCGATGTCCCGGTCTCGATCAATGCTCTCGTGCGCGATTATGACACGCTGCTGGTGCTGGGTCCGGTCTTTCCACACGAAGTGGTCGGCTTCTCTGGTGGAAATAAGTATTTCTTCCCAGGCATCGCCGGACCGGATCTCCTCAATTTCTTTCACTGGCTCGGCGCGCTCATCACCAATGTCGGCATCATCGGTGTCAAGCAGACTCCGGTCAGACGAGTGGTTGATCGTGCGGCCACGATGATCCCCGCCGCGCGGCGCTGCATCTCATTCGTCGTTCGCGGTGATGCACAACCGTATGGACTGTTCTACGGCACTCCCGAAGAGGCATGGGACCAGGCGGCGAATCTTTCGGAGCGGGTGCATATAGAACGCAAACCTCGTCCCTTTCGGCAGGTACTCTCCTGCGCGCCGCCGATGTACGATGAACTTTGGGTTGCCGGCAAGTGCATGTACAAGCTCGAGCCGGTCGTGGCGGACGGGGGTGACTTGATCATCTATGCACCGCATCTGCACGAGATTTCCATCACGCATGGTCGGCTGATTGAGCAGGTCGGGTACCATGTCCGTGATTATTTCACGAAACAATGGGATCAGTTCCGCGAAATTCCTTGGGGGGTACTCGCCCATTCGACGCACGTTCGCGGTACGGGTACATTCGAGCATGGCATCGAGAAGCCACGGGTGCAGGTGACTCTTGCCACCGGAATACCGGAAGAGACCTGCCGGCGGATCAACCTCGGGTATCGCGATCCGGCGTCGATCGATGTTGAGTCATTCGCCGACCGGGAAGACGAAGGGATTCTGCTCGTTCGCAAGGCGGGGGAAATGTTGTATCGATTGGTTGAGAGTTGATGGTCAGAAGTGACTGTATGGAAGATATGGCGAACGAATGAGCAACGCCCTGCAAGCAGAGATTGATGCCCGTCTGAAGTTCGCTCTTCAAGCGGCGATTGACGCATCAGATTTCATTTTGCGATTTTACCAGGCCGACGATCTCGCGGTCGAGGTGAAGCGCGACAGTTCCCCCGTCACGGAAGCAGACCGCGGGGCCGAACAACTGCTGCGTGAGCGTATTGCGAAGTCATTTCCGGCGGATGGCATTCTCGGCGAGGAATTCGGCGAAGAGCCGTCAGCGAACGGTTTTCGCTGGATTCTCGATCCGGTCGACGGCACAAAATCGTTCATTCACGGCGTCCCGTTGTTCGGCACGTTGATCGGGCTCGAGCACGAGGGACGCTGCGTCGCGGGAGTCTGCCGTTTCCCCGCGCTCGATGAAGTCGTCTACGCCGCCTTGGGAACCGGCGCGTGGTGGCGAATGGGAAATGCCAAGCCGCGACCGGCTCGCATTTCATCCGTCGACAAGCTGGCGGATGCCCTCTTCTGTATCACGACGATCGCCGGTTGGGAACGTATCGGCCGGAAAGACGCCTTTGATGCTCTCTGTGCCAAAGCGAAACTGACCCGTGGCTGGGGAGACTGCTACGGCCACGTACTCGTCGCGACCGGCCGAGCCGACGTGATGGTTGACCCGCTGATGAACCCCTGGGATGCCGCTGCTCTTGTTCCCATCATGCAGGAAGCGGGGGGACATTTCGTTGATTGGAACGGCGAAGTGACCATTCACACAGGCAATGGCGTCTCCGTCAACGCAGCGCTCAAGAACGCCGTGCTCGAAATTCTGAAACCGGCGTCGAACGAGAAGAAGTAAGAAAGGAAATAAGGAATCCAAGAAACCAGCAAATGAGGAACGGGAAACCGTCAGCGATTCTGACCAAATTCTTTTCCAGGTTCTTCTCCTGCATTGCTGGGTTCCTTATTATCTACTTCCCATCTACCAACGGAGCATCCCCATGTCCGACTCGGCGATAACCGATATTGACACACCGATCGATGACGTGCCGATTGAGTCGTTCTTCCAGTCATGGAAAATAGCTCCCCCGACTGCGAAGCTACGATTGATCGCCGCGATCATCGCCACGCTCACGCTGCTCCCGTATGCCTGGGGACGCACGTTTCTGTTTCTGATGATGGCTCGCCGCGCGGAACTCGTATACGCAGGACTGGTGGTCGGCGGCATCGCCCTGATCGTCGCACTCACGTTTCATCTTTCGAAGAAGTTTCCCGCGCGGAATACCGCTCTCATTGTCGGCGTGACAGTCGCTCTTCTTTGGACACTCGCTCTCAGCGGACTCATTGTACTCCGAGCCGGGACGATCATTTCCCCCTATCTGGTCGCGGCGGCGTTCGTTCCCGCGACATCCTGGCTGGTCTGGTCGGCCTGGATGTTCTTCACACCGATTCGCTGGCGGACCCGCCTCGGTGTGCTCGCCCTGGCTCTATTGGCGGTTGTTCCCTTCATGGCGCTGTTCCGCGTCGACGGCCTGACCGGCGCGGCGCAGGTCGATTTCAACTATCGAAACGCCCCACAGCGCGGAGGCGCGGAACTCTTCACCTCAACGACGACTGCGCAGAAGGCGATCGACATCACTTCCAACGGCATCGACGAGTTCACGCAGTTCGGCGGCCCGAACCGCAATGCCATTCTCGCCGGTCCGAAACTGCCGCACGACTGGAACAATAAACCTTGGACCGCCCGCTGGAAGATTACCTTGGGCGAGGGATGGAGTGGATTCGCGGTCATCGGCCAGGCGGCGATCACCCAGGAGCAACGGGGCGATCACGAATGCGTCGTCTGTTATGAGCTTACGACCGGGAAGGAAGCTTGGGTGCATGCCGACGATTCGCGATACGAGAGCGTGATGGGAGGGAACGGTCCGCGCGGCACTCCGACCATCGCCGACGGATTCGTCTACACCATCGGAGCGAAAGGGGTGCTGAACTGCCTTAAAGCAGCGACCGGTGAGAAAGTTTGGCGGAAGAATATCCAGGAGGACCACAACGCCGCACCCATCTATCACGGGGTGTGCGGCTCGCCATTGATCGATGGCGATTTGGTGATCGTCTGCCCCACCGGTTCCGATGGCCGATCACTCGCTGCTTACGACCGGCACGACGGGCGGCTTGTCTGGTCGAAAGGAAACGCACGGGCGTCGTACAGCTCGCCGATGATCGCAAATGTCGCTGGAGTCCCGCAGATTCTGTTGTTCAATTCCGACGGGTTGACTGCGCACCACCTGGAAACCGGCGACGTCCTCTGGCAGTTCCCCTGTCGGAACAGTGAGGGAATCGCCGCGTCACAGCCGGTGCTGATCCCCGGCAAGCCGGACCAGATTCTCGTCACCGCAGGCTACGGCAAGGGATGCACATTGATCCGCGCGCGGCAAAATTCTAACGGATCGTGGGCAGAACCGGAGCAGCTATGGGACGCGCGGACGATGAAGACGAAATTCACCACCGCCGTCGCGAGCAACGATTTCGTCTATGGGCTTGATGACGGCATTCTGCAGTGCATCACCCTGAAAGACGGTTCCTCGAAATGGAAGAAAGGACGCTACGGCCACGGGCAGCTGCTGCTGGTGAACGACCTGCTGCTGATACAGGCGGAAGGGGGAGACGTGGCGCTCGTCGAGGCGAACCCCGAGAAATTTGTGGAACTGGACCGCCGGCCGGTGTTGAGCGGCAAAACCTGGAACAACCCGACGCTGGCCGGCCGCTACTTCCTCACCCGCAACGACCACGAAGCGGCGTGCTACGAATTGCCGCTAGTAGACTGAAATTCGGTGACGGAACGAGCTGATCTCGCGCTTTCCCCCCCAGTTACGAACCGCGATTGCCCCGATTCTAAGTCTGTTGTACAGTTCGCCCCGCGCGGACCGACCGCATGACTCTGGCTGCCGATTGGATCGGCAGCAGAGCGCGGATCGATGAGCCAGGCGCACCGCGGAACATAGTGCTTGGCGCGTCTCAAGGATGAGGATCGCAGTATGGCGGGATATCGCACGCACATCAGTGTCAGCGGAGCACTGGGGATCGCCTACGGCTCGGCGGCTGCGTATTTTTTCCAGGGGACATTCACCCCTGTTCAAGGGGCGCTCGCCGGAGTGCTAACCTGGGTGGCGGGGATGCTGCCGGATGTCGACTCCGACTCGGGCAAGCCGGTGCGCGAAGTGTTCAGCTTGCTGGCGGCGGTGACCCCCTTCGCGATGATGGGGCACCTGCTGGAATGGGGGGGCAATCACGAAGGGGCGATGCTGCTGGCGGTTTGCGTCTATGCGGCAATTCGTTACGGAGGGTCGGCGCTGTTGAGCCGACTGTCGGTGCATCGGGGAATGTTCCACAGCATCCCGGCCATGCTGATCGCCGCGGAACTGGCATTCCTGGGATACAAGAGTGATTCAAACCTCATCAAGCTGTTGATGGCTGGGGGCGTGGCGATCGGGTTCTTCTCGCATCTGCTCCTGGACGAGATCTACGCCGTCGAATGGTCCGGAGTGCGAATTCGGCTCAACAAATTCGCGGGAAGCGCCATCAAGCTAGCGGGAAATCGACACATTCCCAACGTCTTCACCTATTCGTTGTTGATGGTGATGACTTACGCGGCGCTCGTGCAATCGGGGTTGGTTCAGGAGCCGTCACTTCGCGGTGACGCTCCGCACATGCTCCGCCAAGCTGAAGAGCATACACCGACGATCCGTTAGCCTGTACCTTTGCTGGTTATTTCGGATTGCTGGCTGAAGGTTTCTTTCCGGACGGTGTGGCGTTTTCTTGCTTCGACAGACTGCGCGTGAAGGCTTCGTAGTATTCCCGATACTCGGCTGGTGTCGGTGTACGCCGCGGTCCGATTTCCTCCGTCGCACGCTTCTTAATCGCCTCACCCGAACGCCGACTAGCACTCGATTTCAGATTGAGGCTTTTAAGCGTCTCCTCAAATTGCCGCTGCCGGGCACGTGCTGCCGGAGAGTCGAGATCGGTTGGCTGGAGAGAATTCTGCATTCTCTCCAGGAACTTCTTCATCTCATTCTCTGTCCATCCTAACTCATCGAGAAGTTTCTGGTCGACTTCGCCTCGTTTCATATCGTCTCGGATTTTGCGAAGTACGAGGTTAGTCGCCTTCTTGGCCGCCTCGAGGTCCGCTTCCTGTGCCGTGCCATTCCCCTCGCCCTGACCCGTACCGGCCCCCTGCTTCCCCTGGCCGTCGTCGTTACCATCTCCTCGACCATCGCCGCGATCGGGATTATCCGACTTCTGCCCTCCACCGCCGCTCTTCCCTCCCTTTGCAGACGACTTGCCGGGTGAAGATTTTTCGGAAGGAGTTCCCTTTCCCTGACTGGAGCTTCCCTCTTTGCCTCCTTCCGCGCCCGATTGATCAGCGGAGTCGCTCGGTTTGCCCCCTTGTTTCGCCTCGCCTGGTTTTCCATTACCTTTGTCGGACGGCTTCCCTTCTCCCGGCGTGTTCGCGTCGCCGGATTTGGCATCTCCATTTTGGGGATCGCCCGACTGCTCTTTCTGCGTTCCAGCCCCCTGCTGTTTTTGCTCAGACTTCTGCCCCTCACCAGATTTATCCCCAGGTTTTGACGATTCCTTGCCTCCCTGCTTCGGGGTCTGCTGCTGCTGGCCCTGTTTGCCATCTGGCGACGGCTCTCCGTCCTTTCCCTTTCCATCCTTTGATTTGGCATCTGGAGGTTGAGAAGGGTCGCCCTCTTTTTGATCCGATTTCGCGGCCGGCGGACCGGGGGGCTGATTCTCCGTCGGTTCCTTCCGTTCGTTCACGTCTTCGGGGACGTCTTTCGCACCACGATCGCGGCGAGCGTTCTCCAGTGTTTCGCGTGGAGCATTCTTGTCCGGATCGGCGCCGGTCTGCTGCTTTGTGTTCGGCGTGCCATTCTGCTTGTCGCCCTGTTTGTCACTTTGTTTGTCGCCGGAATTCTTTTCCGCAGCGTTCTTGTTCGGATTGTTCGGATCGGCTTTCTTCGGATTGGCTCCATCGCTCTTATTCGTTGCCGGGTTACCATCCTTCTGTCCTTGCGATGGTTCCCTATCATCCCTTGCTCCCGGCTTGCTCCCATCCTGTGGTTTGCCGTCGTTCTGTTTCCCCTCTTTGCCTGTTCCGTCTTGAGACTTCACGTCATCCTTTGCGGATTTTGAATCGGCGTTGGGATCGCCTTTCTCCTTGGCGCTTTCATTTTCGTCGCCAGCCTCTCCGTTCTTACGTTTTTCATCCGGCTTATTTTTGGCAGCGCTTTTGTTCTCGTTCTTCGTCGCAGTACCTGAGTCACCCTCGGAATTCTTTGTCGGGTCTTTCTTGGGGCTGGCCGGAGCTTCGTTATCGCTTCCGTCGGTAGTGCCGTTCTCTTTTGCCCCTTCCTTGGGCGACTTATCGGCATCTGATCCTTCGTTCCGCGCAGCATCGTTTGCTTCTGACTTCTTTTCACGCGAATCGCCGGAATTGCCGTCGCGCTGTTGATCGTTGCCCGAAGCATCCCTCTTGTTTTGCCTTTCGTTTTCGGGACGGTCCTTCGCACCGTCCTTCCGTTCCCCTTTCCCATCCGCGCCGGATTCGGACCGCTCGTTCTTCTTCGCTTCGGCCTCTTCCTTCGACCCGTTTCCTTTCTGTTCCGGCTGCGACCCTGGCTTGCGCGGTTCCTCTTTCTGTTGATTTCCAGATCCCTCGTTGTTTTGCCCGGGCTTGCCGGCCTCATGGGATTCTTGAACATTCCGATCCTGAGCGGCCTGTTTGCCTGACTGCTTTCCGCGACCCGATTCGCCTTTCTGACTATCCTCGCCGGATTCAGACTTCCCTTGCTCCTCGTTGTTCTGCTTGTCGTGCTCGTCTTGACTACGCTGCTTTTCCTGTTGTTCGTCTGTCCCCTTCCCCTCTTTTTGCGAACCCTCTTCGCGCAGACGTTCTTTCTGTCGATCGAGGATCTTCTGGAGCGCTTTCTGCTCGTCGGACTCTTTTTCCGGGTCTAGCTGTTCCTGCGAGCCCGGTTTCTGCTCTTCTCCCTTCTCGTCAGATCGAAGTTTCTCGCCCGCGGACTGGTCCCCATGCCCTTTCTCATTGGCCTGCTTCTGCTCATCACGCTTGACTTGCTCCCTCTCGCGTTTTTCTTGTTCGCTCGGCTCTTTACCTTTGTTCTGGGGGGCAGCCGCTTGTTCTTTGTTCTGTTCCGGCCGCTGCTTGTTGGCAGCGAGCTGATCACCTTGCTGCTTCCGTCCTTCCTGACGCGCGGACTCCTCCTGCCGCTGTTTTTCCTGTGCCAATTGCTTTTCGATCTGTTCCTTCGAGACCGGATCGGTAATCCTAATCCGCAGCTTCGGTGTGTTCTTTCGATTCGCAATCGGCTGCTTGTTGTCCTGAGCCTCGATCCAGAATGAGAGGACATCCCCGGCTTTCAGGTTCAGCGGAGTAAGTCGCCAGTCGAACGAACCTGAGTAGCTTTGCTCGGAACCTTCGTAGATTTCTGGCCCGATAATCTCCTCACCACTTTTTTCAATTTGCAGCTTAAGTCGCCGCAGTTTGAAATCGGGATCGCGGGCCTCCACGACCAGCGGAACCACACCGTTGGCGGGCATCTCGATGTCCCCCGCGGGATGCCGCATCGCGACGTCCGGCGGTGCATCAGGTCGAATTTTCACAGTGTATTGAATCGGTTCGGGATCGGTTTCTCCCGCTTCGTTACGGCACTGCGCATGGTACGATCGCGGCGAGGAACCGTCGGAGCGGATGGCGAGCTTCCATTGGGCAGAAAGCTTGGTTCCATCCTCAATCTTTGCCACCAATTCTTCCGCCTTGCCGTTGCGCTCTTCGGTATCGCTGAACCGCAATACCGCCGAACGGACCGGCACGTTCGTATGACCCGAAAGAGACACGGTCGCCCCTTCCCACGCTTCGATGTTCCCTCCTGCCTGGGTCGTCGGAGAAAGCTCCATGTAATCGGGGAAGACATAGTGCAGGCTGTCGATGGTGGCGGACGGCGGCTGCAGGACCGTAAGGTGGAAATCTTCGGAGTGCGCATCCCCAGCGACAATTCGGTAGGACATGTTTTGCAGAATGCCCCGACCGTTCTCACCCGTCAGCATCGCGCGGAACTGCTTTGTCGTTTCGTCCGCAAGCCGCATCTCAACCGGCTCATCGACAAACTTGCGATCGGCGGTTGTGTAAAGCAGGAGAGTTCGTTCGGGGATCTCACCGCGCAAGTCAACCGTCACTTCCAACTGAGCCCTGGCCAGCACTTCCACGTCCCCCGGCAGAACTCTCAAAATCTCTGTCCGCGTGGCGACCGACAGATCCGCCGCAGGCAGAATCGCGCGCCAGAGGGAACTCCAGGGCTTCTTCGGCGAGAGAACGGTGTAGAGGCAAAAGAGCAACACACCGAGAAAGAGCACATACGACAGATGCATCAGTCGACGACGATCAACCGCATGTTCGACATCCACATGCGACAGCATCACCGCCGCTCGTTTTTCGATCGCACGGCGAATCTCTTCGGGAACGTCTCGCCCCGCTCGTTGCAGATCGACGAGCGTAACCAGTCCCCCCTTGAGATCCGGTGCCGACTTTTCGATCAGTCTCGCTGCAAATAACGGATTGACCCGACGCATGTAGGGAACGACCAACTTCCAGCCAAGCCAGCCAGCCGTGATAACCAGCAACGCCACGAGCATTGAGATGCGGGCGATGGGAGAAAACCCGCCCGGGATCACCCAATGGTCGAGTACCACGAAGATCAACAGGTAGACGACCGCCAAAGAACCGGCGCCGACGGCGGCAGTCAGCAGGTCGGTTAAACGAACGGATGAACGGGTCCGTTGAAGCTGGAATGAGATGTATTCGTCGAACTCGACGTATTGCGCGGCATCATGCGTCTCGGTCGAAGTCGCCATCCGTCGACATCTCCTGGGTTCTAAATGAAACGCCAGTCACAAGTTAGGGCGGCGCACAACATCCCGGCCCGTTGGTGCATTATACCACTTGAGACGTCGTTCGAGGGGAGATTTGTTCCGGAAAAACCCTCTGTCCGCGATCAATTCGAACCTTTGGTTCTGAAAGCATTTGCGTAAAATTTCAGATGCCTGTCCTCTCCGATCGCGGTCGAGTCGTTTTGAGGGACTGTTTCAGGAACAGCAGCGTCCTCCAGTCTCACGAAGTCCGCCGCGAAATGCTCGACGAATCGCTGACGGATGAACGTCACACCATCCCGCGCCGTTTGCGGACGAACCACTCCAGCGTCATGATCGCCACAAAGACCAACAGGAATGGCCAGTTGTCCCACAAGTTGTGCCGTTTCACCTGTGTCACTTCCAGGTTCGGAATGCCATTTTCGATCATCCGGTTAATAAAGCTGCCGATTTGCTCCGGCGGCATGGAAGTTCCTCCGGTGAGCGCTGCGATTTCTTCCGCGAGTGCAAAATCGGCAGCGGGGTTATCGAGTTCCAGATCGCGGGCGTCAACGATGAACCGAGTCCAGTCGTCAAATCCGAATAACTTACCGTCGCGCGTTCCTCTCACACGTACCCAGTAGTCCCCCGCCGCTTGCGTTTGAGAAAACGTCAACGTGTTCTTGTCGCCGCTTTTCAATGGGGTGAACGAACTGCGCACGCCGGACGGGTCGGTAATTTCAATCTGCAAGTCGACATCCGTGACCGGTAGCCCATTCTCACCTCGCGCGCCGCATTCGATCTCGACCGGTTGACCCGGGACGAGATTGCGCGGCTCCACTCGTACCCAGACCGGCTTGTCGGTGTCGGATTCCTTATGCGACAGCCAGAGAATCACTTGGCGCCAGAACCGTTGAAAAGACTCCCGCTGACCGGCCATCGCCCACTGGTACGTGGTGTCTCCCGCAAAAGCGATGACGCGCGACCGACCGAACTCCTGCGCGAAGATCAACGGGATACCGTCGGTTGATTCCGCCAACACCTCGACCAACCCCTGCTTTGCCCTCAACTTATTGGCCCCTTGCAGCGGCGCGAGCGCGGCCCACCGCTCGCGATTGCGCCCTTCCGGATCGATGCGCATCACATAATGCCCCAGCCCGCGCGCCGTGGGAACCATTTGTATTGGTTTCAGATAGTGTAAATCCGCGGCGATCACGCCGTCGGCACTGAACTCGGCCGAGCTCATCTCCACCGGCAAAACATCGGCAAGCGCCGTCACTGCATATCCCCCAGGACCGAACGTGTGATACCCGCCGGTCATGATCAGCCCCGCACCATCATGCACGCGCGCGGCTAATTTTCTGAGCAGTTCCTCGCCGAAGACATCCGCACGAACATCGCCGATCATGTAGACATCGTACTTGCCGGGGTCGAACCATTCCGGATCGATCTCTTTTTCCGTGCGAAACTTTCCCGCATTCACGGGTTGGAAATCGAGCTGGATCTTTTCGGCACTGCCAAGGTTTCGTACCCACTTCATCTCCGGACGGAGCCGGTCCAAATAAGCCACCTTGATGCCACCGCGCTGCACGGTGACAATGGTTTCTTTACGGTTATTCGACCGTTTGATCTCCCCTTCCAACGGCGGTACTTCCACCGCCAATTTGTATTCCCCGGGACGATCAGGCACCCAGGCAAGGTCGACGGGAATCTCCTGAACATCGCGGCTGGGTGTGATCTCCACAGTGGGCTTTGCGTTGCGGACGGCCGGTGGAAAGGTCATTTCCCCCGCGATCCCGGGTGATTTTCCGCTTCGGTCCTCAACGAGCAAACGGACAGTCATTGGCCGGCCGTTGGCCCCGCTGGTATGAAGACGAATGGTCACCGGAACAGTCTTCTTTTCAAATGCCAAAGGATCGACTTGCAGATCCGCGACCGCCACATCGAGCGTGGAAGCCGACAACCCGGTTGCACCAATCGGAAAGGTGTGGACGGGGATCTGACGGTCTCCCATTCGTCGTGCCGCCGCGCGAGGATCAAGATCTTTTCCAGGCAAAACGCGCTGTGCGAAGTCGCTAAGCATAAAAGTACCGACAACGCGGCTATTTTGCGATTCGCGCATCAAGGTATCGAGCGCAACGCCCACAGCGGATTGTGTTCCTTCGGTTTGATCCTCTAGCTTTTCGACGGGCCGAAGTTCCTCGTCGAAATTAAAATAGAGGAGCCCGACCTGCTTCTTGAGTTCTTCGAGTGAGGCGCCATTCTCTTCAATCGCTTTCAACAGAGTTTTTCGGCGAGTGGTCCCCCCTGTGCCATCGGGTGTCGACATACTCCGACTGGAATCGCCGACGATGTAAATCACCGCCGTGTTTTGATTGGTATCACGAATTTCAATGGCCGGGCGAAGCATCGCCAACGCAAGCATGAACACCGACGCAGCCCGCAGCCCGAGCAGCAACCGGCGTGTCATTTTCGGCAGATGCCGGACGCGGCGGGGATACGTCATCAGCACGAGCAACGCGAGACACGCGATCGCCGTGACGACCCACCACCAGGGCCAGATAGGTTCAACAACAAACTTCATTGACGATTTGCTTCCGAAAACGACTCGCTCGCTCAATTCCCCCGCGAACTGGAAAGCTCCGGTGTTCGCGCTTCATCCGCCTCGTAAAATCTGTTGGCAACAAAATGCTCGGCGCAAAACGCCATCATCAGGATCAACACGACAAAGCCGTACATCTCCTTCCCCAACCGCCGCTCTCCCACATTGCGCGTCAGTCCGTCGATGTTCTGAGCCGTACTGTATCGATCTTTCCCAAGCAGGTTGTCGAGTTCGGGGGATTGAATCCGATCAAAATTGCTTTCTTCCGAGCGGCCGTTCACACTGAACCCGCTGGAGAACGGGACATCATTTTCCGCCGCTAGTACCTCGAATTGGCCGATCTGATCCGCATCGCGGATCGCCAGCAGGGAAGAACCTGCCGGAACATCACCCGGAATTTGCTCGAAACCAGGCTTCCGCAACAGGTAACGACGCAGTGGCCGCTCCGGGTCGAGGTGAAGAATCACTTCGTCCCCAGTGCTGTAGTTGTAGACGTCGTCGGCTCGCCGCCCAAGATGCTGTATGATCTGGTCCGCCAACGCCACGAACCAATGGCGCGCCAACGGTAACTCACTCCATCCGCTCAGGTCGACAGCGGTCGTCAACATCAGGGTTCGTCCCCGACCGTGAACCCGCTCCAAGAACGCGGGGGAATTCCGTTCGTCGTTGTACCCGGTGATGACTGCGGCTCCCTGATTCGGATCGACCCGCCAGCAACGCTGAATGCCTACCGTTGCGAGATCGCCAAAGCCTCCCGGGAAGAATTCGAACTTCGTGAAAATGGGATGTGTGAAATCTTGCAGGTTGAGTCGCGTTTCTTCGGGCAGATAGATGTGACCCGCCAATTTCGCCGGAAGAAACGTCTGCGGAACACCACCATTGTAAGAAACGGGGTCAATCTCGGCTCGTCCCAGGATTACCGCAAGCCCCCCTCCCGACTGCACGAATGACGCTAGCATGTTCCAGGCGGTATCGGGAAGCGACCGGACATTGACGAGACACACAACATCAAATGGCGCGAGATCAGTCTTCGTGAACTGCGCGGGAGAGACCTCCGTGCATTGGTACCGTGCCTTCCCGAGCCGAACAAGTTCCGAAGGGGCGAGTGCCTGCGTCCAAAGATACGACTCGTCACGCGATTCTTGAACAATCAGTATTTCAGGCGGCTTCGCGGCTGCCACAGTAAAGTAACGAATGTCGTCGGCCGGAAACGGATCACTTGTCACCAGGCGAATCTCACCATGTGTGATCGGATTCGCAATTCCCGGAACAACGAACTGCAAACCGCGCTGCGTTGCCCCTTCCAGACGCTCTGAGCGCTGTTCACGCTTCACGAGCATTCCTTTTTCGTTCTGCACATGCAATTCGATGGTCGGTTCCGACGCTTCCACTCCGACCGATTCGAGCGAGACGTCCACCACCAGTTCCCCGCCCGCCGAAACAGTCTGCGACGACAAGCGGAAACCGGAGATCCCCATGTTGATCGGCTTTTCAACGCCCACGTCGATCAAATAGACCTGCACCCAGGGGAGTTGCTCCAATTCGCTCTTGAGCACACCGGAATCGGGAACGCGCCAACCGCTTGCCGCAAAATCCGTGAAGATGTAAATCTCACGAAGAAACCGGTCGCTGCGCAGTTCCTCGGGTACGGCGGCCTGTGTCTCGAATGTTCGGCGGTAATCTTCTTCCTGCAACGCGAGCGCTGCCCGGAGCCGGTCATTGAGAGACAAACTGACGGCTTTGGGTTTCAACGATTCCAGGCGAGATTTCGCACCGGCCGGGTCGGCCTGAAACAGGATCGGGTTGGAGGTCGATGTATCCGCCACGCCGACGCGGCTCCCGGACGGGAGCGCCTCGATATGCTCTCCGGCGATCTGCTGCGCCAACTCAAGCCTTGTCTTATTGTTGAGCCGGTAACTCATACTCATGCTGGTATCAAATAAAAAGACTCCGGCCACCGGCAGATTGTGATCTCCCGCCGGAACCGGGGAAGAGATCTCCGCGGAAATACGTCGCTGATACGGCCAAGCTACGAGCAGTAGAAACAATACGGCGAGCGCCGTCCCGATGCCGCCGCGCAGTATCGACTTTCGATATGCCAGGTCGTGCTGCGCCATCCGCGCACGCCGCCAATGTCGAAGCATTCCCCAATACGCCCCCCCCGCCACCAGAAACAGGATGGCCAGCGTCAAGGCTTCACGAAGATTCGGACGATAGTTCGCTGCGGGAAGCGACGGGCGTGCGATCGCAGCGACCAGCAAGCTAATGACTGCTACCCTCAGCAGTAGGAGCCAGACGTGCCGCAGCCTCAACCTCCGCACATTATTCTTGCGGCGCACCTGAATCAGCCGAAGAGCCGGAAACAGCAGCTTTTTCGGGCGCTGCCGCATCAGCAGGTGCAGCAGGACCGGAATGGCGGCCAGTGCGAAACCTGTCAGGATGGCGGGGTTCAGCAGCGACATAACCCTATTCTATCCGTAGCATTGCGGTTCGTCACAGGGGGAATGCCATCGTCGAGACCAAAACCACATCAGCGGCCGGGGCGTTTTAACTGATGGGGCTTGGTGAGCAGCGAGTACATTTCCGGGCGGCGATCCGCCAAGCGGTCGATTTCGTGCTTGCCGGGGACGCGGATATAGTGTTTGTTACGCGCGCGGGCCGGGTCGATCTCCGCGTATAAGATCTGCTCGCCGCTGTTCTCCGCAACAGCCAGGGCATGTCCCCACGGATCAGCAATGATGCTGCGGCCAATGAATTGGAATCCTCGTTCCGAGTCGCCGCGGTTGACTGCCATGTAATACACACCGTTCTCAAGCGCACGGGCATTGACGCAGCAGGAGGCTGTGCATTCGGCTCCGCTCGGCCAATTCGTTGGAAGCACGATGAGATCGGCCCCCAACAATGTCAAGCACCGCGCTGCCTCGGGAAAAGCGGAGTCGTAACAGATGCTCATCCCCACATTGAGCCCCCCTGCGGAATGGACCGCGAAGGGCTGATCCCCGTACGTTGTAAACATATCGACGCCGAGAAACGGGAGATGCACCTTTCGGTACGATCCGGCAACCCCTTCCGGTCCAACCAGCACAGCGGCGTTGAACAGCCGGTCGCCGGATGATTCGAGCATTCCGAAGATCACCCAGCACCCCAGGTTGGCGCAAACCTGCTGCATGAACTTTGTCGCCGGGCCTGGAATCGGCTCACCATGCGGTCGGGCTTCATCCAAACTCTCGAAGCAATATCCCGTGGCAGCGCATTCGGGGAAGACGGTAAGGGACGCCCCGGCATCACGTGTTTCCCGGAGAAACTCCGCCATCCGGTCGAGATTCCGCTGCTTTTCCCCCAAGGAGACATCCATTTGGACTCCGGCGATCTTCATTCGTCCACGGCTCCGTGCGAGAAAACGGATTCGGCCTATTCAAACAGGAACAGCCACAATCTCGTGAAGTTTTTCCAACAGGGTGTAGTATTATTGCCGGCGGAAGAAGTTGCAAACCGATCCCGCTCTTGAAATCTCTGGGTGAGTCTGCTCAAAAGTAACAGAGCCAGGAAACGCGCCGCGAAACAGGACTCCGACCGGCGCTGCCTGCCAAACCGAGGAAGCCATGTGGAGCGTTGAATTGGGCGTGATGGCGGCAATGATCGCCATCAACAGCGTTTTCGCCGCCTATGAGATCGCGCTCGCTTCCATTTCCCTTGCACGGTTGCAGGTGTTGAAAGAGGAGAATCACCGCGGAGCGCGCAACGCCGTCTTCATGAAGGAAAACATGGAGGCGAGCCTGGCGGTCGTGCAGTTGGGGATCACGCTTGTCGGAGCAATCGCAGCCGCAACGGGTGGCGCGGGAGCGGAGGAGAACCTTACGCCGCTGTTGGAAACAAGTTTCGGATTATCGAGCGGTACCGCCGATATCGTCGCCATCTCACTGGTCGTCGTACCGCTGACAGTCGTCTCGATCATCTTCGGGGAACTTGTCCCAAAAGTTTTCGCGCTACGGAACAAGGAGCTGATCTGCCTGCAACTCTCCGGTCCGATGCGATGGTTTTCGTTCAGCGTCTGGCCGGCGGTCTGGATGTTCGAGGAGTCAGTCTCCGCGATCACACATTTTGCGGAACGCCACTTGAGATCGCGGATCGATCCATCAACCCGATCGGAAGAATCACACATTCAAGAGTTGCGGGCCAGTGCGGCCCTCGCACGGGGCTCTCGACTGATCGGACCTCGGCAGGAGAACATTATTCTGAGTGCAACGCGGCTCTCGTCGCGGCAGGTCCGCGAGATCATGCTGGCGGCCCAGCATATCTCGATGCTTAATCTCGGAGATTCGCTTGCCGACTGCCTGGTGGCTGCGCATCTCGACATGCACACCCGGTTTCCCGTCACGGAGCAGCCAGGGATTTCACAAAAGATTATCGGTTATGTGAACTTCAAGGACATTGTTGCACAGATGCGATTGGCGCCGCACGAGCCGTCACTTCGCGCGATCCTGCGGCCGATTCCCGCATTCGCCGATACGGTCCCCATTGCCTCCTGCCTGGAAAGGATGATGCGGGAGCATACGCACATCGCCCTTGTACGCGACAAATCGGACCGCGTGCTTGGCATGATTACGCTGGAGGACATTATCGAGGAACTCGTCGGCGAGATCGAGGACGAACACGACCGCCTGCCGCTGCATGCTGTCGAGTCGCAGGCCGGTTGGGTTGTCGGTGGAGGCATTGGATTGCAGAGGCTCAAAGAGCTGACGGGAATCGACCTCACGACCGACATGCCGCGCGGCAATATCCGCAACCTCAGCCAGTGGGTCGAAGGGCATCTCGGCCGGCCTGTGCACGGCGGCGATATCCTGGAACGTGGTTTGGTGAGAGTGCTGGTCCGCAAGCTGCGGCGTCAGGAAGTACTCGAAGCCCAGATCAGCCGGATTACCGCCCCCGAAGGGAAACCGATGCAGCCGTCAGCGAGTTAAGGTTGGTGGGCTGACGACCAATGCGACGTGAATCTCACGACGTGTTCCGCGCTACTCGCCGTCATGCATTGGCTGCGGATGACGTTTTGCCCACGCCCGCCACGCGTAAAAGACAGGCAACCCGAGCGCGATGAGGCACAAGCCAATATTCGCTTCGTACGGATTGCTGACGTAGATCTGGCTCAAAAACCAGGCGTAGAACACCAGGTAGATCAGCGGCACAACAGGATATCCCAGGGTGCGATACGGTCGTTCCCAGTCGGGATGTTTGAACCGCATCACGAACACGGCAAGCACGTTTAGAAAATAGAAGATGCTTGCAGAGAACACAAAATAGTTCGTCAGCAGGTCGAAAATTGAGGTCTCTCGAAGAGATTCGACCGTATGCACTAAAATCGCCGCTGCGACGATCAACGCAGCACTCATCAACGCTTGCACTAGGATTGCCGTGGCAGGGGTGCGGTAATTGACGTGCACTCGCCCCAACTGGCGGAAGAAGACGTCGTCGCGTCCCATAGCAAACGACACTCGCGGACCGAGCAGCATATTGCTGTTGATGGCACCGAACGCGCTGATCATCATCCCTACCGCCATCAAGGTTTCTCCGTGCGGACCGAGGAGTTTTCGCATGACTTCGACCGCCGCGACTCCGTCTTTGGTAGAAGCGACTTCATCCATGGAAAGCACGGAATGATAAGCAACGTTCGCCGCAACATAGAGCAGGATGACGGTCCCCAGCCCGCCGATCAGAGCCCAGGGAATGTTTCGCTGCGGATTGCGAATTTCTTCCGCGACGGGTGTCACTCCCTCCCAACCGTCGTATGCCCACATGATCGAAAGTAACAAAACGGCAAACCGCCCTTCGTGTGCACGGGTTAACCTCGACGAAAAAGCTGCCGGGTCCACGAGCGATGAGCCGACTGCGTAAAGAATCGCCGGTAACCCCGCAATAAATATCAACAACGCGACTTTCAACAGCGTCGTCGCTCCCTGGAGGCGACCACCCCAAATCACGCCGGCAATATTAATACTTGCCATCAGCGCAATCACAAAGAGCGGCAAGCCAACTTCACCCCCAACCCCCAATTCCCACCCGGCGACTTTTCCTAACTGCGAGATGAAGAATGAGGACAGCGCACCGATGGAAGCCGGGCGACCAAATAGAAAATCGGTCCAGCCATAAAGAAACCCCACTGGCCGACCGTAGGCGTGCCCCAAGTAGACGTAGGCCCCACCAGCGCGGGGCAGCATCACCGCCAGCTCCGCATAGCAAAGAGAGCCCATCAGACAGATCAGCCCCGCGGTGATCCAAGCCGTCAGGATGAGAGAAAAATTCCCTGCTTCCGAAGCAATCCCCCCCGGCTTGGCGAAGATCCCGGAACCGATGACATTGCCCACGACAATTGCCGTCGCCATGCCTGGGCCGAGTACGCGGAGCAACCCTGGACGACTTTCCGCTGTGGGAGATAACGGACTGGGAGTTTCAGGCCCCGTTTCGTTGGCGTCGTGCATCCGTACCCGGACTCCCATGTCGGCAAGGAATCATGGTTCGTTGACGGAAAGTTGCCGTCGGTTACGAACCGCGAAATCGCAGAGCCCTATGCTCCCGAGGAAACGGATGGAACGCAATCGTACCCCAGCAAAAAGTCCGCCCGAGTTCGTGGGCACTAAGCATGGTGAGACCGGATTCGCATGGCGAGGACGGTCCGAACGGAAGGCACCCGATCACGTTCAACCGAAATGCGCGATTTCCGCAGATGTGTGCGTCTAGAACCCGCCGCTACTACGCGCCGGAGCGGCGGCCCCCTCGCCAGTTGAAGCAACCGGGGCAGGAACCGCGGCGGGGACCGACAAGGTCTCGAGAGAAATCGTGCGTGCCCTATCGAGCATTTCGGTCCTGTTCATGCCTTCCGGCACCACAAACAACAACGAAACTTGCACATCGCCATTGGCATGTTCGTAAAGATAGAAATCGGTACGCACGTTGTTGATCGGTTCGCTAGGCTCAAGCAATGTCGATTCGATGCTCTTTTGAGCGGCGTATGTTCCCTGACTCGGATAATTCTTGATTTCCCAACGTTCTTTATCGGGCTTTTGTATCTTCAGTCCCTGGCAGAGAGCGTTTAGAACTTCATCAAAAAAATTACCTGCGGAATCTTTCATCCCAGGCTGCTGTAACAGATGGATGTTGCTCATCACGTAAAAGTAAGCTGGCACGGACTGCTGAACTCCACCAATGTCCGCCGACACTGTTCCCTGCCATGCACCAACCAGACCGGGTAATTGAACATCGAGATAATTCGGCTGGCGCGGATCGTGTGCCGGACCCGGGCTGCCGTCAGCCGGAATAGCCGGAGGAGAGAGAAGCTGAAGCTTCTTTGGCGGTCGGATTTCAATACCGGTTTCCGGATCGTGCCAGAGAGAATCGAGCACTTCGTTTTGACGGCCGAGAAACGCGTAATACGCATCCGCAGCATTAATCCGTTCGTCATATTGCTGAATGCCGCAGCCGGTCAGGATACCAAGGAGAAGCAGCGAGAAAACGGATGGAAGTCGCATCGGGTGGCAACGCATCCCTACTCGGACGTTATCCCGACACCCATTCATCGGCATTCGCTTCTCTGATTGGCGGAACTGGACCGAGCTCCCTGGCCAATCCTAGCCACAAGAACTCGTAGGAAATGACGAACCGCTGCCCGGCAAGCTCATGGACACCCTATGATTGTGGACACGGATCGGTGGCGAGTCAATTGCAAGTCTGTCCGGCCGTTGCGCCGATTGCCCCCACGCGAGTTGGAGGTGAGGTTGCTTTTCGTCAACAAATCGATACACCCGCAATGACCCGAGAATCCTGGGGAATGGTGTCCTAATCCCCTACCGGAGAATCCGGTAAGCGCCCGCAGAACATCGAAAGAGTGTTAGGATTGAAAGGCGTTGATAGATCTGCCAGCTGAAGTTCCCTTCCTTGCCAGCCGATCGACTTGGCCCGCAGTCTTCGTGATACACCTCGAAGAGAGTTCACCATGCCCGCGATCGGACTTCTGTCACTACAGCTTGCCGAAATAAAACGCCGACTTTCGACCATGGGTTGGCTTTCAAGACTGACGGGTATTGCTCACAACAAGTCATATTTCAGCGACCTCTATGAGCACGAGAGAATGCTCGCCGATCGCATTCGGCTCGATGCATACCACAAGGCGATTCAGAAGTATGTCACTGACCAGGACGTGGTCGTTGACGTGGGAACTGGTACGGGCGTACTCGCGCTAATGGCGGCGGCCAAGAATCCGCGGAAACTTTACGCCGTTGACCACTCCAGCCAAATGTTGGAATACGCCTCGCTTAACGCTCAGGCGAACGGCGTACAGAACATCAAGTTCGTGGCCTCACATACGTCGGGATTCAACCCTGATGAAAAAGTGAGTGTCATCATTCAAGAACAAATGGCGAGCATGCTGTTCCACGAACGGATGCTCGACACTCTCCTGGAATTGCGAGACCGCGTTTTAAAACCTGGTGGCCGAATTCTCCCCGCGAAATACGAGTTTTACCTGGAGCCGGTCCAGTTGCGTGCATCGGAGCGGATCCCGTTTTTACACGAACAGGAAATTCACGGTATCAAATTCCCGCCGGCCGAAGCTTCCAAGAAGAAGTACTACTACCGTTCAGTCGATCCCGGTGCCGTGGACCATCTTCTTTGCGAGCCCGAGCCAGTTTTTACGTTCGACCTGATGACGCTGGCCAAAAGTGATTTTCCAAAGCAGTTTGTCGTTAAAAAACCAATCGCACGCGCGGGCCGACTCGACGGGATTTGCTCCTGGTTCAAGGCGAGCTTCGACGAGGAGATCGGTTTTGCGACGTCCCCTTCCGATCCGAAGACTCATTGGGCCATGCCGCTGTATCGGGTTCCGGTGCGCGATTTCGCGGCAGGAGAGATGTTTACGATGTCGGTCGAAACCCCCGATTTGTCGCGGCATCTCGACTGGACCTGGCACCTCGGATGAAGGACGTGCCGCTC
>CAZVJA010000008.1:21186-56665 GCA_964626885.1 uncultured Planctomycetaceae bacterium
ATTTCCCCGAAGATTTCCAGCCATCGTCGGGTCTCGTCGGGAGATGTCGGCCCGCCGAACTTCGGGTCAACAGTCCCCGTCTTATCCGAGGATGATTCATCGCGCCGGCCGATTGGGCCGCGATGTTCCAATTCGGTGATAAACGCTTCACTGTCCACGGAGGCCGCACGGCGATGACGGGCGGCTTTCTGCAATCGATGGTCGCTGGAAACCACCCTTACCTGACGCGGTGCCGAGTGCTCGAGCAACATTTCCTCGATGGCCGCATCGGCATCGCCGCCGGGGGATGCGAAGACGACAACCATTCCTTCGACTATCATCTGCCTGGCGACGTCCGCCGGAGCATCACCCGCGTCGAATACGATCGTCGCCCGCTCGCGCTCCTCGGCCGTGAGATGGTTCGCCAGAAAGATCAATAGTTGTCGCCGTGCCCGCTCCAGTTGTCCGGTCGCATACCGCTTCCGCGCCATGCCCGCGGCGTGCAGCAGGTTGTAACCGTCAATAAGAAGGAAGAGAGCGGACATGCGGAATGAGGGGAAAGGAATTCGGCGTTGGGGACTGGAGAAGGCGAAATCCGCCTCCACGTGCTCCCCATAAGTCTATGATCCATCAACCCAACATTTGAAACTGGAAATCAACCTATCGACTTCAGCCCGCCCGATAGCGAACCTTACCGCTGACAATCACTGTCTTGGCACGTCCTCGGACCTTCCAGCCGCCGAACGGTGTGTTCCGGCTCTGCGAGCGGAATCGACCCGGGTCGATCGTCCATTCACAATTCGGATCGATAATCGTCACGTCGGCGTCGCACCCGGCGGCCAGTGACCCCTTCGGAATACCCAGCACTCGCGCGGGACCGGCGGTCAGCTTGTCGATGAATTGTAGCCAGGTGAGATGTCCGGGCTCGATGAGGGTCTTCACGGCAATCGGCAGCAGCGTCTCTAGCCCGACAATTCCGAACGGAGCAAAATCGAGCTCGAGCGCCTTTTTCTCCTCGGCACAAGGCTGATGATCGGAACAGAGGACATCAATCGTGCCGTCTTTCAAGCCTTCAATGAGTGCGTCGACATGTTCCCGCGAACGGAGCGGTGGATCCACTTTGAAGTTTGAATCGAATGAGCGGAGACACTCGTCGGTCAGCGCGAGGTGATGCACGGCGATATCCGCCGAGATGCGCAAACCTCGTGTCTTCGCGCGGCGAATACGATCGACGCTCTCTTCCGTACTCACGCAGCAAAGATGCAACCGGCCTTCGGTCAATTCGGCCAGCGCGATATCGCGCCCCACCATGATTGCCTCAGCCGCTGCTGGAATTCCCCGTAAGCCGAGCAAGGTGGAATGAAACCCTTCGTGCATGATGCCGCCGGCCACCAGCTCGGGAATCTTCGGATAATTGAAGACCGGCCGATTGAACATCCGCGTATATTCGAGCGCTCGGCGCATGATTTCCGCATTCGCGACCGGCTGCTTGGCATCGGTGAATCCGACGGCGCCCCCTTCCACAAGCTGGCCGATCTCCGCGAGTTCAGCACCCGCGTGACTCTTTGTCACGGCACCCAGTGGAAAAACATGGCAGTGGCCGGCGCGGGCCGCTTGCAACAGAATAAACTCCGCCGCCGCGCGGTTGTCGACCACCGGAGAGGTATCGGGCAAGCAAGCAACGCTGGTAAACCCCCCAGCGAGGGCTGCGGCCGTCCCGGTGGCTGTCGTTTCATCTTCTTCATGCCCAGGCTCGCGCAACGACACATGCACGTCGATCAAACCTGGCGAAACGATGCAGCCGACCGCATCAATAACTTCGTCCGCGTCCGCCGCCCGACTGCTCAGCCCGACGATCTTCCCGTCATCGATCAGCAAATCGGCAATCTGGTCGATCTGCTGCGAGGGATCGATCACCCGTCCGCCGCGAATGAGGAGGGTGCTCATGCTGGCTTTCCTCCCGTTCCGTGGTGCAGAAGATGGAGGCAGGCCATGCGGACCATCAGACCGTTCGTCACCTGATCGAGAATAACCGAATGCCCGCCGTCAGCCACTTCGGGAGTCAGTTCGATGCCGCGGTTGATCGGCCCGGGAGCGAGGATCAATACATCCGGTCGAGCACGGCGAATTCGGTCGCCGTTCATGCCGAACAGATGGGCATACTCCCGCAACGATGGGAAGAAGGCACTCCGCTGCCGCTCGAACTGAATGCGGAGCAAATTGATGCAATCGGTCTGGCTGAGGATTTCATCGAGACTGTAGGAAACCTCAACTCCCAATTCCCGAATACGCGGGGGGATCAAAGTCGCCGGTCCGCAGACGATGACCCGCGCACCCAGCTTAGTCAGCCCCCAAATGTTCGAGCGGGCCACGCGGCTATGCAGGATGTCGCCGACCAGTGCCACGGTCAACCCCTTGAGCGATCCTCTGTGCTCTCGGATGGTGAATATATCGAGTAATGCCTGCGTCGGATGTTCGTGCGTGCCGTCGCCGGCGTTAAGCACACTGGCGTTCAAATGCTTCGATAATAAATGCGGTGCACCGGGTGTGGCGTGGCGGACAACAACCTGTGATACCCCCATCGCCTCGATGTTCCGCGCTGTGTCGATGAACGTCTCCCCTTTCGACAGACTGCTCCCGGCGGAGCTGAAATCAACCGTGTCGGCGCTCAACCGCTTAGCAGCGAGGCTGAAACTGGTGCGCGTGCGGGTGGATGGCTCGAAGAAAAGGTTGGCAACAACCGTTCCAGCCAAGGAAGTGAGCTTTTTCTCTCCTGCCGCAGCCAGCCGCTTGAACTCCGCAGCTTGATCGAGAATCAATGCGATCTCGTCAGCACTCAGGTCTTCCAGTCCCAATAAGTGCTTTCTGGTCCAGCGGCGTGTCGAGAGAGGCTGTTGCTCGGTCGAAGAGCTCATCGGATTCCGATAGTCTGCCAGGCCCGCTTGACGGGCATTCCATCCAGCAGTACCGATCCTACCAGCAGGGCCGAGCGCGTTCAACAGAACGCTGACACCTGGAAAGAGGCACTCCGCGATTTCGCATGCCAACCGGACTATTGCGGTGGCAGTATCGGTCCATCTAACGAATCCCCGGCGCGGCTGTCTCGAAGTTCAACATCACTCTTTGGATCGGGTGCAGACTCCCGAACTCCTGCCTTCTTCTGTGCAGTATTCGCCTTACTTCCGTTTGCATCCTTGGACCACTCGGCGGAGGAAAGACTCGAATCTCCGCCGCCGCGGCGCCTCTCGGAAAGTTTCGCAGGATCGATACCCGGCCTCGTATTTTCAGTCCCCTTGAGCGACTCTGCACTCAAGAGGGAGTCGATCGGCGACAGAGTCGGTGGCCCTTGGAACCGCAACTGAGCCACCGAGATGCCGTCGAGGTCAATATTCGCAAGATCCGGGTAGGCAGCTTCGAGCTCTCCCGGTTTGATCCAGGCGGCAATACGGACGTTGTCGTCGGCCAAAACGTGCTGGCAATTGAGTGCCGCGAGGCGCGAGTATTCCACGGGCGATCGTTCCGAGATGATTTGAAACAGCGCCGCATCCTCATTTTTCAGATTTACAATCGTCTCATCCGCGACTATCGCTGCCTGACCAACCTTCATTCCACCAGCCGGCATTCGCAGACGCAAAAGCGACTCGGCCTGCCGCAGGGTAACACGCTGGAAGTTGATCGGAACTTCCCGTCCACCCGGAATTGGCTCCGCGAGTGAGACGAAAGCTCCGCCGCCGACCTGCAAACAGTTCACGCAGTCGACCGATCGTGGAACATTCGCGAGATGCAGAATCGAATTGTCTGCTGAGAAGAGGGAGTGGAATATCGCGATCCTGCCTGCATTGCGATCGAGCGGATCAGGCATTTTCCACGCAATTGCAATGGTGCGGCGAGTCGGTCGATTGGCAACCGATGGTGAATCAGCCTTGTGAAGTGAAACTATTTCACGCGGCTGATTATGGTCTTTCACCACAAATCGACATCCAACGATTGTCAGGTCTTGTGAAAGTGCCCTCACGAGCGCAACAGGCCCGGAGGCATTCTCGTTGCCCGGCTCATTTGATGGGTTCTGTATGTTCTCCAGGCGAAATTGGATGTCTTGAAGGATGACTTCGCGTGCGGCGATCTCGAATGGGCGGCCGCTGACAACGATTTCGGGCGGCGATTCGACGTTCCCTGTCAGAGTCAAAGTACCGACGGAAGTGATCGATTCCGCCTCGTAGGATCGCCCCGGTTCCAAACGGATGGCTCCCTGCGAATCAGGAGCTGGCAACGGCATCAGCACCAATTGTCCCGTGCGCTCATTCCCAATCCTAACTCTGGTTGCCGCCCGATCCGCTACATTGGCTTCCGAATCAAGTTTGGCCCCTCTAACCGGTTCTCCGCTTGATGATGTGCCTCCGCCTGATTGGCCGGACCTGACCCACCGCGAAGCCCGCTCGAAGGTATCTGAGAAACGGTTTGGGAGCCTTAGCAACGAATTATTCGCACCGAGGTCGACCAGTGACAGCGTCGCTCCAGAGAATACAAACGTGAGAACAACCAGCGCTGGCCAAACCATCGTCGAACGGGATGGCTTGGTGGACATTCCGGGCGCCTCGACATCGAACATGGACTGAAACCGAGCGAGCCGGCGACGATCAGAGCTGCGCGGCGGGCCGATAAGCCGTCGAGCAACTACGAAGGACTCCGGCCGCTGTGTGGGATCAGGTCGCGTGAAGCTCGAAATGAGTGATGCAAGCGTCTCCGGCGTGTCGGGTGCCCACTCCCGTATATCCGGGATGATTCGGGTCTGATGAGCCGCCAGCTTACCCAGCGGATCACCAGTAATATACGGGGGACGCCCTGCCAGGAGTTGCCAAAGCAGACAACCCAAAGCGTACATGTCAGAATGAGTCGACGGCGGGTTCCCTGTTCCGATCCGTTCCGGAGCGATTCCGTCATAAAGATCGGGAGGTAAATGTGCCTGGATTATCAGATCGGGTTGAACACACGCTTTGATTCCCGAGTCGACCAACGCCGCGACTCCTCCGCGCGTCAATCGAACGTTTGCCGCCGAAATGTCTCCGTGGATGCCCTGCCTCGAATCCAGCTCTGCCAACCCGTCGATCAACTGTCGCGCAATGCTTTCGACAACCTCGACGGGAAACCGGCCACGGCGGACAAGAAGTTCACCAAGATGCGGCCCTGGAACATATCGGCTGTTGACAAGAAGCCTCCCCCCCTCCTCCAGAGACGACTGCGGTCCGATGATCGAGGGGTGAGAGAAACCTTCCAATTGACGCAAGTGCCCCTCAATCAGGTCAATCCAAGCCGGCAATCGATCCACAGGTGGAACAAGAACCTTTAGTACGGACCTCTCCATGCCGTCGAGTTGGCGAACCAAATATGTCGCGGATTGTTCCCCATCCCCCAGCTTGTCGTACAGGACGAAGGGGCCGGCCGACAAACGATCCGCTTGCCCTGACTCCAATATCCGAGCCTGGTAGGGCGTGATTCTCTTGGCTTGCAGCAGCGCGTCGACCCAGACGAAATCGAAGGCCGGGAGATCACGGGCGAGCCTGCGAACCCGCCGTTTGGCACGGCGGAAATCGCGAGCCGTGCAGATTTTGAGCCGCAGTAGCGTCTCACGCAATTGCTTGGACGAAGACTCCATGCCGCCGCAGGTATCCTTTCCTGCCGCCTTACTTTCGGACAACGACAGATGGCGATGATCTTATCCCAAATCGAAGATTTTCGGGCAAGAGGTACTCCCCAGAGTCGACTTAGAGGTGAGTGGGGAAGCCTACACACTACCATCCCTTCGCCCTTTGGTATTCAGACAGCCGTTCATCCGCATTTCCCGGCCGTTCTCCGCCATCGGGAAATATCTCTGAATATCGAGGCCCCTCCGAGCGACACTGCTAGGCCGCAGACCTTGCGCGGAGGCCAAAACCATCAAAATCGATGTATTGTTCATGGATTCGCGAATCTGGGACTTTTCAATATTTCCAAAAACTGCAAGAATACCTCGTGTAACGACCGTGCTGCCTTGAAGATACAGAACGGTAGCTCTTACAAGTCTCGATGCCGGGTGGAATTGTCGTTCCGGAGGGGTAAACCCCCACGAAACGATTTTGGTCCTTCTCTCCTGCATCCGATGCTTGTGCGGGTGAACTTGGTTCGTTGTTAGGTTCGGCCGTTCACTTACCTGGTATCGATCCGACATTCAGGTTCGACCGGTTACGAAGTCGAATCCGGGTAAGAATCTAGAGCCCAAAAGGCCGGTCACTTCGGCCTGACGATTTCGAGGAAGATCCTCAAAGCCCGACCATGACGGAAAAGCCTGGTCAACTGGAATTGCGGAGCATTCTGACATCCACAAAAGTGGGTGCGCTATCGCTGGGTCATTGCCTGTCGCTGTCAACGTCGAACACCCTGGCCGACGCGGCCGGTGCAATGCGTGGCGCCAGCCATGGTAGCGTTGTCGTTTGTGACAACGGCCGGTTGGTCGGGATTTACACGGAACGTGATCTCCTTCGCGCCATTGGCAGTGTTCGAAGTCTGGATACCCCACTGGGAGCTGCGATGACCGCCGCCCCCAAAACCGTGACTACGGAAGACACTTTATTCGACGTCACTCGCTCAATGGATGAAGGGGGATACCGCCGACTCCCGGTGGTGGACGATACCGGCTCGCCGGTCGGCATTGTTGACGTCAAATCGATCGTGCATTTTTTGGTCGAGCATTTTCCCGCCGCGATTTACAATCAGGCACCCCACGCCCAGTTGCTGACCCGTCGACGCGAAGGGGCGTAACTGCATTGCGTTGCAAGATGAACACGCCGAGAACACAACCCGCCGCTATTTTCCTTCTCAGGACAGTCCTACCGTTGTCGCAGTCACCATCCGCTCAAGGCGGCTGCGCCGTGAGCAGTTTTTCTGCCAGGAGTCGATGATCGATGGCTTCCACCGATGTAGCATCAACGCAAAGCTCACCCGCCAAGCAAACGGAACAACGGGATACCGTCGTCATTCGATTCTGTGGCGACAGCGGTGATGGTATGCAGTTGGTCGGCACGCAATTCACCAATGTGTCCGCCGCATTCGGCAACGACGTCAGCACGCTGCCGGACTTCCCGGCGGAGATTCGTGCTCCCGCCGGCTCTCTCGGCGGAGTCAGCGGATTTCAGCTCAGCTTTTCCAGCCAAGACATTTTTACACCTGGAGACGAAGTCGATACGCTCGTGGCGATGAACCCCGCCGCGCTCAAGACCAATCTGGCAGACCTCAAACGGGGCGGCACGCTCATTGTCAATGAGGATGCTTTCGACAAGAGCAACCTCTCCAAAGCAGGCTACGCCCTCAATCCACTGGAAGACGGCTCCGCGCTGGCAGGATACCGTGTCCATAAGGTTTCGATGACACGGCTCACCCGTGATGCCGTCGAAGGACTCGGCCTCTCACAGCGGGAGGCGGACCGTTGTCGAAACTTCTTCGCCCTGGGCCTGGTTTATTGGCTCTACGAACGCGACCCCAAGCCGACAGAAGACTGGGTCCACGCAAAATTCGGTCGCAACCCTGCCATTGTGGAAGCGAACCTCCGGGCAATGCGCGGCGGCATGAATTTCGGCTTTTCAACGGAGTCATTCACCGTTCACTACCAGGTTGCCCCAGCACGGTTGGCACCCGGCAAGTATCGAAAGATCACGGGGAACGAAGCCGTCGCTTTCGGTTTGGCGACTGCGGCGACCCTCTCGGGGAAACAGCTTTTGTACTCGGGCTACCCCATCACCCCCGCCAGCGACATTCTGCACGAGTTGTCGAAGCTGAAGAACTACAACGTGCGGACGTTTCAGGCGGAGGATGAAATTGCGGCAATGTCCGCCACAGTCGGAGCTGCATTTGGCGGAAATCTAGCCGTTACGGGAAGCAGCGGCCCCGGCATCTGTCTCAAGGGAGAGGCGATGGGGCTGGGTATGATCACTGAACTCCCCATGGTCATCATCAATGTACAGCGGGGCGGCCCCAGCACCGGACTTCCCACAAAAACCGAGCAGTCTGATCTGCTGCTCTCCATGTATGGCCGCAACGGCGAATCACCTTTGCCTATTCTCGCTGCGGCGACTCCGGGAGACTGCTTCGAATTGATTCAGGAAGCGCTCCGCATCGCTGTCGACTTCATGACACCGGTGCTGTTTCTTTCGGACGGGTACATCGCCAACGGCGCCGAACCTTGGCGAATTCCGGCAATCAACAGTCTGAAGCCGGTCAAATTCCATCACCCGACCGAACCTAACAATACCGATGGTTTCTTGCCGTACAAACGAGACGAGCGGCTCGTTCGACCGTGGGCTGTTCCTGGAACACCGGGGCTCGAACACCGTATCGGCGGACTGGAAAAAGCCGATATCACGGGGAATGTCGAATACTCCGCTGCAAACCACCAGCACATGACTCGAACCCGCGACGCGAAAGTAGCCGGTATCGCGAAGTTCATTCCCGAACAGACGGTCGAAGGACCGGAAACGGGCGATCTCCTCGTGATGAGTTGGGGAGGAACTTATGGCTCGGTGCGCACTGCCGTTCGACAGGCGATTTCGCAGGGAAAGAAGGTCGCGCACACGCATCTCCGTTACATGAATCCGTTTCCGCAAAACCTAGGCAAATTGATTGCAAAGTACAAAAAGGTGCTCATTCCGGAACTGAACAACGGCCAACTTCGATTCATGATTCGAAACGAATTCCTTGTCGATGCCGTCGGCCTCAACAAAGTCGAAGGAAAGCCGTTCCTGGTGTCGGAAATCAGTCAATCCATTTCCAAATTACTGGAAGAACAAACCCGATGAGTGTCGACCTCCCGGTATTGACCGCCAAAGATTTCGCGAGCGATCAGGAAATCCGCTGGTGCCCGCGCTGCGGTGACTACTCCATTCTCGCCCAGATGAAGAAGGTACTCCCCACCCTCGGGATCCCCAGGGAGAAATTCGTGTTCGTATCGGGCATCGGCTGTTCCAGCCGGTTTCCGTATTACATGAACACCTATGGATTCCACGGTATCCATGGTCGGGCTCCCGCCATCGCAACGGGGCTCAAGCTCAGCCGTCCCGAACTGCATGTCTGGGTGATCACCGGCGACGGTGATGCACTTTCTATCGGTGGGAATCACTTGTTGCATGTGATTCGCCGCAATGTCGATCTGAAGATCATATTGTTTAATAATCAGATCTACGGGCTGACGAAGGGTCAATACTCGCCGACCAGCCCGCATGGTGCACGTACCAAGAGCACGCCCTACGGCTCGGTCGATAACCCGCTGAGCCCCATTTGCGTGGCCATCGGTTCGGAAGCCACTTTCGTCGCACGCTCGGTCGACGTCGATATTAAACACCTCACGATGGTTCTCGAGCGCGCCGCCCACCATAAGGGGACGGCCTTCGTGGAGGTTTACCAGGACTGCAACGTGTTCAATACCGGGGCATTCGGATACGCCTCGAAGAAGGAAGAAAAAGACGACAATGTCGTCTATCTCGAACACGGGAAGCCACTCGTCTTTGGCAAGAATCGCGAGAAAGGGATCCGCGTCAACGAGATGAGCCGTCCAGAAATTGTGACACTCGGCAACGGAGTTTCGGAAGACGACCTGCTGTTTCACGACGAACAGGCACCGGAACCCTCGCTGGCGTTCCTGCTGGCACGAATGCGGCATCCCGAATTTCCCGAGCCGATGGGCGTCTTCCGAGACGTCGATCGTCCCACATATGACGGAGAGGTCGTCGCGCAAGCGGAAGCAGTAATAAAATCGAAAGGCCCTGGCGATTTGGAAAAGCTCTTCGACGACGGCGACACATGGATTGTCGAATGAACCCTTCTCCGTCGTGACCCGATTGTCCCGGCGGAGGCTCTGGAAGACGGAGAGTGATTTGTCCGTGATGGAGAGGACCTCATGATCTGTCCCGATTGCGGCCACGACAATATCGACGGTGTTGACCTGTGCGAAGCCTGTGGTCAACCTCTGGTCCATTTCGATCTGAGCGGCAGTCCTCTCGAGGAGTCGATCTCGCGGCATAGCATCAGCGTTCTTGCTCCGAAGAAGCCAGCCACCATCGCGGTTTCCGCAACCGTGCAAGAGGCAATCCGAGCCATGACCGACCGGAAGATCGGCTGCGTGCTTGTCGTGGATGGCGAGCGACTCGTAGGCGTCTTCAGTGAACGCGATGTCCTCAACAAGGTTTCTTCAAATCTTTCCGTGCTCGAAGAACCCGTCGCAAATTTCATGACGCACTCGCCGGCAACGATTCGCAAGCAAGATTCCATCGCGTACGCCCTGCATGCAATGGACCTGGGCGGCTACCGACATATGCCCATCGTCGATGAGCATGGTCGCCCCTCGGGAATCATTTCCGTTCGAGACATTCTTCGATTCCTTTGCGTGCAGTTTGCACATATCCGATCGCACCTCGCGTAACAACCGTCGATTAATACACGCTATACGCTTGCTCGTCGGCGAGACATGGATGTCGAACACATATCCGCCTCCATTTCGTGTTCTAATCGTTGGTAATTCCGAGTCCCGCGAGATGCGTCCCGTCGCCAATTCTCTTGCTCGGATCGCTTCCGACGCGGAAATTATCCAGGCTGCGGACGTAAGAGCTGCAGTTTCCGCGATCACCGATAACGAGGCTCACATGGACCTCGTGGTGATTTGCCAACAATGGTCCGATGAGTACTTACCTTCCAACACAGATCGGCTGATCGCCACGGCGCCACTTGCTCGCTTCATCTGTTGCTACGGCCTGTGGTGCGAGTCGGATGCTCGCAATCGAGATATCTGGCCCCCTGCGATCCGAGTTCCAGTTTCCATGTTTGAGCATCGGCTTCGACGTGAACTCAACATGCTGCGGGGAGAATGTTCACCGTTGCCCCTGACGGCTTCGCGCGACGAAGCCTTTTCGTTCAGTTTTTCCTCCGAGTATGATGGCGAATCGAATCATAGTTTCTGGTGCGGACACTTGCCTCAACCGCACGTGATTCTGATTCAAACCCCAGACCGCGAACTTGAGCGCTGGTTGGCTGATCTGCTGACCTCAGCGGGGCATAGGCTCGCGACTCATACTGGCATCGCGGCCGACTTTTCCACCGACGTGATTCTTTGGGATCTTGATCCCTGGGATCCTTGCCGGTTGAAAGAAAGGCTGACTGAAGCCGCCGGCTACGAAAATCCGGACACAGCGACCCCGCGAATCATCGGCTTGATGGGGATGCCTCACCCCGAAGACTCCGACATTGCCCGAGCCCTTGGTGTTAGTTCCATCCTTTCCAAACTTGCACCGATTGACGATATCCTCGCGGCGGTTGGGTAGTCACGCTCGCCGACAAGCACTGAGCCCGATTTTCAACGACGGATCGCCCCCACGCGGATGTTCCGAAAATCGACATCGGTCGTCGCATCATGGGCTTGCAGGCTGATATGTCCCGCTTCGAGACGCTTTCCTTTTCTCGGGTTCGGGTCGTCCGCCCGTTCATCGGTCCAATCCGTGACCTGAAATCCATCGACCCACACCGAGAAATGCGGCCCGCTGGCAATCAACGTGGCTGTGAACCATTCTTTGTCGTTCGGCACAACCCAACGCGCGGCCACCCGGCGAAAGATCGCCCCGGTCCCGGAATCAACCGGTGCTGATCGATCCCCGCCCTTGAATCCGTTGTGTATCTGCAACTCGTATCCATTGGAGGGAGCCTGCTCCGTCCCCTGCTCCGCTCGTAAGAAAACCCCGCTGTTGAGATTCTCGCCGTTCGTGCGCGCGTCGAATTGCAGCACGAAGTCGTCCCACTTATTCTCCGTTTCAAGGAATCCTGGCCCGTTGGTCGCGCGGATTGTCCCGTCGGTTAATTGGAATTCCGCCTTGGAACCCGGCACGACCCGCCAGCCCGCCAGCTTCGCTCCATCGAAGAGACTTTGCGCTCCCAACGGCCGTAGCGCGACGTTGCGGAATTCAATTCGGCCTCCGTTCATTTGCAGTCCGATGTGCCCCCGAGTGAGCCGGGCGCCCGACTCATCAGTGAAGTCGATCACTGGCTGGCCGTCGATCTTTGCCTGAATGCGTTTTCCCTCGACGACGAGATGAATGCTCTTCCAGACGTTCTCGCCAGTTGCAACTGTTTCCGCCTTTTTCCGTCCGACGATGCTGCCGGTTGGAAAGGCGGGGTGCGAATCGCACATGTTGAACTCGTAGCAATCCTTCGTCGGATCCTTGGGATCGAGCGGCGTCCGGAGAAAGATGCCGCTGTTTCCGCCGGTCGCCAGCTTGTATTCGCAGCGGAGTTCATAGTCCGCAAGTTCGAAAGTCGTCAGCAGCAATCCTGGTTTTCCGGTATCGGCGCTCAGCACGCCGTCGTTCACCGACCAGTTGAGGTCGCTGTTGGCCTTCCAGCCGAAGAGCGTCTGACCATCGAACAGGCTGATCCAGCCCGACTCAATCTCCTCATGCGAAAGCAAGGACAACGGCACAGAAGTTTTCGTTTCTGCCTTTGGCTTCGTTTCAACAGCAGCAGATTTGCCGACTTGGGCCGCTGGCCTGCCGTCAGATTTGCCCGGCGGCGGCGACGGAGCGTTCTCTGAACATGCAGTGGCAAGCACCGCTACGCACCCGAACAGCACCAGTACCATCCTTCGCATTGGCCCTCCCAACGACATCAAAGTTGAAATTTGCGGTCGAGTCGGCTGGTTTACTTCTCGCCGAGGCTCCAGCGGAGATACGCTTCGATAAACGGATCGAGATCCCCGTCGAGAACGGCGGTCGGATTGCCAGCCTTGTGACCGGTCCGCGTGTCCTTCACATATTGCTCGGGGTGCAGCACATAGTTGCGGATCGTTTCACCTCCGAAGCCGATTTTCGATTTCTGCCCGCGCCGCGCGGCCGCTTCCGCCGCGCGTTTTTCCTGCTCGATGCGATACAACTTCGCAATGAGCATCTTCCGAGCCGAGGCGCGATTCTTATGCTGGCTCCGCTCGTTCTGGCACTGCACAACCACGCCGGTCGGTAAGTGTGTCAGGCGGATGGCGGAACTTGTCTTGTTGACATGCTGTCCCCCCGCCCCGCCCGCGCGGAACGTATCTTCGCGCACATCCTGCTCAAAATCGACGTCGATGTTCACTTCGTCGCCGACTTCGGGAGTGACGTCAACCGCCGCAAACGATGTCTGCCGACGCCCCGCCGAATCGAACGGGCTGATGCGGATCAACCGGTGGTTGCCAGTCTCCCCTTTCAGATAGCCGAAGGCGTAATCGCCGCGAATCACCAGGGTGGCATTGCGGATTCCTGCCTCTTCCGCTTCCGAAATCTCAAGCAGTTCCGACTCATATCCGCGGATTTCACACCACCGCTGGTACATCCGCAGCAGCATCTGGGCGAAGTCGGCGGAGTCGGTCCCCCCTTCCCCCGCTTGAATGGCGACGTACGCGTTGCAGGCGTCCTCGGGCTCCGCCATGGCGCTTTGCAGTTCGGCCACCTCCACCTGCTTCCGCAGGGATTCCACGAGGCTTTCGAGTTCCTTCTGGCTGTCGCCGCTGTCGTCGCTTTCAACGAATTCCTGCAGCACCCCCATGTCGTCCAGACCGGTGAGCAACTGTTTCAGGGGTTTCTGCGCGGCAGTAAGGCGCTTCAACTCCGCCACGAGCCCTTGGGCTTTCTCCTGGTCGTCCCAGAATCCGGGCTGCAGCATCAACTGGTTAATCTCTTCGGCGCGCTTCTTCTGGGCCTCGTAGTCAAAGAGAGTCTCGCAAATAGATGATGCGGCGAGTCAACTCCTGGCAAGCGTCGCGAAGCTCGGGATTCATTCAGAACAGCTCCTAAAAACAGGCAGGTGAGCAAAATCGGAATGTCGAATGACCAACGTCTAATGAATAACGAGACTCGAAGAACGAAGGAAGCATGAAGGATCAAACGACCCCGGGGAAGAGTCTACAATTGTGTTTGGGATTTCGTGCTTCGGGCTTCCTTCGTCATTCGTGCCGTGTACTTTTCAGCCGGGCTCCGCGTGCAGCCCAATGCCAGAATAATAGAAGCCCAGGGCCCGCATCTTTTGTGGATCGTACAGGTTGCGGCCGTCAAAGATCACCGGCTGCTTCATGCGGCTTTTGAGAAACGCGAAATCAGGATTCCGGAACTCATTCCACTCCGTCACGATCGCGAGCGCGTCCGCCCCGTCAGCGGCGGCGTCATGGTGATTGCAGTAGACAAGCTTGTCCTTGTAAAGATCGCGGACATTCTCCTGCGCGACCGGATCGTGCACGCGAACGACCGCGCCAGCCGCGAGCAACTGATCGATAAGCACCAGTGACGGTGCCTCGCGGATGTCGTCAGTCCGGGGCTTGAACGACAACCCCCAGACGGCGACTGTCTTTCCCTTCAAGTTGCCACCGAAGTGCCGCGACAATTTCGTGAACAGCACTTCTTTCTGTGCGTTGTTGACGGAATCAACCGCCTTGAGAACGCGCGGTTCGAGATCTTTCGACTCCGCCACCGCGACGAGCGCCCGCACGTCCTTTGGAAAGCAGGAACCACCGTACCCGACACCCGGAAACAGGAACGAAAAGCCGATCCGCTGATCGTGGCCGATGCCGCGACGGACTTCGTTGATGTCGGCGCCGACCCGCTCACAGAGGTTGGCCATCTCGTTGATGAAGCTGATCTTCGTTGCCAACATGCAATTGGCGACGTACTTCGTCATTTCGGAACTTTCGAGCCCCATGGTGAGAAACGGCCGCTCAGTCCGCAGAAATGGTTTATAGAGTTCCTGCAGCACGTCGGCCACTTCCTTGCGCGTCACCCCCACAACCACACGGTCGGGGTTGGTAAAATCCTGAATCGCGGCCCCTTCCTTCAAAAACTCCGGGTTGGAAGCGACGTCGACATCACGTTTTGTGAGTGCATTCAGCCGATCCGCCACCAACCGGTTGGTTCCCACGGGAACGGTGCTCTTCACGACGACAATTGCGTCTGTCGCGAGGTGGGGTGCCAGCGAATCGGCAACCGCCCACAAGCCCCGCAGATCAGCCGAGCCGTCGTCCCCTTGCGGCGTGCCGACGGCGATGAAGACGCAACGCGCCGACGGGACCGCTTCCGCGTAATCGGTCGTAAATTTCAGCCGTCCTGCTTTGACATTCCTCTGAACCAACTCCGAGAGCCCGGGTTCATAGATGGGAATCTCCCCGCGGCGCAAAGCTTCGATCTTGCGGCGGTCGATATCGACGCAAGTCACATCGTTCCCGCTCTCGGCGAAGCAGGTTCCTGTAACCAGGCCGACGTATCCCGTGCCGATCATCACGACTTTCACTGGCATTCTCTCCCATTAGGTACAAAGCACGCGCGATGCGTTTAATCACGAAAGCACGAAATCGAACGAAGCGCGAAGTCCCGAGCGGCCGTTGCCTTGGTGATTCTCCGAGCTTTGTGCGTCTTCAGGCAATCGGCTCTCGTAGTTCGTCATTTCCCCTGGTGCCGCTGTCCGTATTGTTCCTCATAGTATCTGAGGTAGTCTCCCGTTTGGATACGGGCCACCCAATCGGTGTGCGCCAAGTACCAGTCGATGGTTTCGCGGATGCCGTCGCGGAAGGCCACTTGCGGCTTCCACCCGAGTTCCCGTTCCGCCTTCGACGAATCGATGGCATACCGCAAATCGTGCCCCGGCCGGTCAGCAACGTATTCGATCAGGCTTTCCGGCTTGTCAAGCAGTTCGAGCAGAGTGCGCGTCAACTCAATGTTGGTCACCTCGTGGTGGCCGCCGAAATTGTACACTTCGCCAATCCGCCCCTTTCGCAAAGCAGCGTCGATACCGCGGCAGTGGTCGAGGACGTGAATCCAATCTCGGACATTGAGCCCTTTGCCATAGACGGGAAGCTTTTTATCTTCCCTTGCCCGCGAGATAAAGAGCGGAATGATTTTTTCGGGAAACTGGTACGGTCCATAGTTGTTCGAGCAACGGGTGATGACGGCAGGAAACCCAAACGTGTGGCAATAACTGCGAACAAGCAGATCGGCAGCTGTCTTGGACGCCGAATAAGGGCTGTTCGGGGCCAGGGGCGTTTCTTCGGAAAAATATCCGGTCGGACCGAGACTGCCGTACACCTCATCTGTTGAGACCTGCACGTACCGCGGAATATTCGCCGCACGGCAGGCATCAAGCAACACCTGAGTGCCAACGATATTCGTCCGGATGAATGGCCCTGAATCGAGAATGCTGCGGTCGACATGGCTTTCGGCAGCAAAATTGACGACTGCATCGACCTTGGCCGACGCGAGGACGGAGTCGATGAACTCTCGATCACAAATGTCGCCACGCCGAAACTCGTAGCGAGGGTTCTCTTCAACGTCGGCCAAGTTTTCGAGATTTCCGGCGTACGTCAGCTTATCGACGTTGACTATGGACAGATCGGAATCGGTCTGCAACTCGAGCCGTATGAAATTCGAGCCGATGAATCCACATCCGCCGGTAACAACAATCCTCTGCATGTCAGAAAAGTCCAATCGGCCCGCCGAAAGGTTCAAAGACGAAGGTGTATGGACGAACGCGTAATAACGAATGTCGAATAAAGGGGGCCGCTTACTTAATTGATGCCGATGTCACTGCACCGGATGCTGTCTCTCATAACTCAACTGCTGGTCGAAGGTCTCTTACTCGACAATCTCTGCCGGGATGCGGGCGAGTGAGGCAAGCGTGTCTCCTTCGTCGAGACGCATAATCCGAACCCCCTGCGTATTACGCCCGACCTGGCTGATGTCGCTGGCGCGGACCCGCTGAATCTGGCCTCGCGACGAGACCATGATCACCTCATCTCCGTCGTTGACCGCGACGACATCGACCACCTTGCCGTTGCGGGCTGTCGTGCGAATATCGCGGAGGCCTTTGCCGCCTCGGCGCTGGCGGCGATATCGCATGTTACCGCGATAGGCGCCGGCGGATTCTTCATCCGCCCCCTCGTCGCCCATTGGGGTTTCTTCTTCCGATTCCGCGACTTCGTCCGATTCGGGTTCTTCCGCGTCCGAGACTTCCTGCTCACCGTTTTCGAGCACCCCCGGCCCGAAGGAAGTTCGCTTGCCGTAGCCATTCTCGCAGGCGGTCAGGAGGCACATCTCGGGATTTGCCACAACCATGCCGACAACCTGATCATCACCGGTGAGCATGATGCCCCGCACGCCATGCGTGGCACGCCCCATTGCCCGCGCGTCTTCCTGCGAAAAGCGAATCGACATACCGTTTCTTGTGGCGAGGACGACGTCATCATCAGCGGAAACGATCGACACATCGATCAGCACGTCCCCTTCGTCGAGCTTGATGGCGATGATCCCCCCCTTCATCGGCCGGCTGTAGGCGGAAAGAGCGGTCTTCTTCACGGTACCGTTGCGAGTCGCCATCATCAGGAAGCGGTCATCCGTGAATTCACGGACCGCAAGGCAACTTGTCACCCGCTCCTCGGGGTCTTGCAGCGAGAGAAGATTGACGACTGCCCGTCCTTTGCTCGTCCGGGTTTGCAGCGGGAGGTCGTAGACTTTTTGCCAGTGCACTTTTCCGCGATCGGTGAAGAAGAGCAGATAATCGTGCGTGCTCGAGACGAAAACATGCTTCAGCGGATCTTCTTCATCGAGCTTCGCTCCGCGAATCCCCTTTCCGCCGCGGTTTTGCGCCTGATAAACACTGAGCGGTGTCCGTTTGACGTACCCCTTCTGCGAAAGGGTGACCACCATCGGTTCTTCGGCGATGAGGTCAGCCTTATCGATGTCGCTCAGTTCTTCTTCGAGAATCTCCGTCCGCCGCGCATCACCGTATTTCTTCTTTAACTCGAGCATGTCTTCGCGAACAACCGCTCGAATATTGGCTTCGTCGGATAACAGCCGCAGGTATTCGGCGATGTCGTCCAGCAATTTCTTGTGCTCGCCTCGTAGATTCTCTCGTTCGAGATTCGCCAACGAGCCAAGCTGCATTGCGACGATGGCTTCCGCCTGGTTGGCGGAGAGCTGGTAGGTCTCGGCAACCCCTTTCTCATCCTGAAACGCTTTGAAGCCTTGCTCTCCCAAGGCCCGGGCAATGAGTTCCGCGGCGATATCGATCTTCTGCAGATTCTCGCGTGCTTCGGCTCGACTGGCGGCAGCACGGATTGTCTTGATGACTTCGTCGATGTCGATCTGCGCGATGATCAATCCTTCGACGGTATGTTTCCTTTTGCGGGCTTCGGCAAGCAGGAACTCCGTCCGGCGGCGGATGACGTTGATCCGATGCCGGATGAATTCCAGCAGCAGATCTTTCATCGACAGAATCTGCGGTCGATTGCCGACCAGCGCGAGCATGATGAGGCTCACGGTCGTCTGCAACGGCGAGTATTGGTAAAGCTTATTGAGTACCACATCCTTGTCCGCGTCCCGCTTGAGGACGATATGGAGCCGCACCTGCCACTCGGGGGTTTTGCGGTCCGTAAAGTCGACGACGCGGGCGATCTCCTTGATCCGCTCCTCACGAATCAGCATTTCCAGCTTTTCACGGATGCGGTCGCGAGTTTCCAGATAGGGAATCTCGGTGACGACAATCACATCGGCGTTCTTCTCGGTCTCGAAGTGAGTTCGCGCCCGTAACGTGATTGTCGAACGTCCTTGCATGTAGCCCTGGCGGATCCCCAACCGTCCGCAGATCAGCCCACCTGTCGGGAAATCAGGCCCCGGAAGCACGTCCAGAATATCGTCGATCGAACACTCAGGATCGTCGATCATCAACACAACGGCGTCAGCCACCTCAGCCAAATTGTGCGGCGGAATGCTGGTTGCCATGCCGACCGCGATGCCGTTCGACCCATTGACCAACAGGTTTGGAAACTTCGACGGCAACACGACCGGTTCGAGGCCACGCTGGTCGTACGTGGGGACGTAGTCGACGGTATCCCGATTGATGTCCTGGAGCATTTCGGAGGCGGCTGACGATAACCGAGCCTCGGTATAACGCATGGCCGCGGGAGGAAGACCCGCCAAGTTTCCGAAATTCCCCTGCTTGTCAATGAGAACCTCGCGCATCAGCCAGTTCTGCGCAAGGCGGACCAGTGTGGGGTAGATAGACCCCTCACCGTGCGGGTGGTAATTACCACTTGTATCACCCGCAATCTTGGCGCACTTCACTCGACCCGATGCTGGACCGAGGCTGAGGTCGTTCATCGCGACCAGAATGCGCCGCTGCGAAGGTTTCAAGCCGTCACGAACGTCCGGGAGGGCCCGGCTGATGATCACGCTCATCGCGTACGTGAGGTAGCTCGAACGCATTTCGTCTTGGATGTCGAGCCGCTGAATCCGCTCCGCGCCGGCTCCGACACCGGTCTGATCTCCGTCTTGACCGTCCGACAACGACGAATCTCCTTCGCTTCAGGGCCTGAATTTGCGACTCGGCTTCCGACAGAATCCGCTCTGAAATTCGAGCAGTTTCCGGGCCGAAAAGAGGCCGCAGTTTTCCGATCTTTACGACATCCCTATGATACTGAAAATGGGGGCAATCAACAACGCATCCGCAGCTTTCCAACGGTTCAAAAAGCACTCAAAATATGAGGCAAAAACCGGTCAAAAAAAGCCCCTTCTCCCTTGTACAATTTCGTACCGTTGCGCTGGCAATTTCCGGTCCATTCGGAGAACAATGCAGCGAAGAAGGATGCGCCACATTGACTCAAGGCTGAAAGACTCCGGTATCAAATGCTCCCGTCACGGCCGGCGGGGTGAAACAGCGCCGCAATAACTGGAGACCTGTCAGGATGGATAGTGATGCCACGTTGGTTCAGGACGCAACGCAGATCGAACAGGCGATCGAACTGAGCCGGCATGTGGAACCTCCGCCGACCTCGGTGCCAGGGTACGACATCGAGCGGCGACTCGGTGAAGGGGCCTATGGTGCCGTCTGGCTGGCGCGGGAACAGAACACCGGCAAGCAGGTCGCAATCAAGTTCTACACGCACCGCCGGGGGCTCGACTGGTCGCTGCTGAACCGCGAGGTGGAGAAGCTTGCAGTCCTCTACACGTCACGCAATATCGTCCGCCTGTTGAGCGTCGGCTGGGATCACGACCCGCCGTATTATGTGATGGAGCATCTTGAGAACGGGTCTTTGAACTCGTTCCTGGCCAAAGGGCCGCTCCCCGTTCACGAGGCTGTACGGATCGCGGAATCGGTTCTCCATGCGCTGGTCCACGCCCACGGCAGCGGCATTCTCCATTGCGATTTGAAGCCCGCCAACGTGCTGCTCGATGCCGACTTCGAACCGAGGCTGTGCGATTTCGGTCAGTCGCGCCTTTCTGACGAGCAAAATCCGGCACTGGGTACTCTGTTCTACATGGCCCCGGAGCAAGCCGATCTGAAAGCCGTTCCCGATGCCCGCTGGGACGTTTACGCGCTAGGAGCCCTGCTCTACCACATGATCTGCGGCGAGCCGCCCTACCGGACTCCGGAAAACGAGCGATTGATCGAATCTGGCCGATCCCTCGACGAACGATTGGCGACCTATCGGCGGATTGTCAAACAAAACCCGAAGCCGATGAAACATCGTTCCGTGCCCGGAGTCGATCGGCGACTATCGGAAATTGTCGAACGGTGCTTGAATGTCGATCCACAGAAGCGTTATCCCAATGCGCAGGCGGTACTCGATCGGCTCCAATGGCGAGACCGGCAGCGGGCACGTAGGCCGTTGCTGATGCTTGGCATTTTCGGCCCCGGGCTTTTGTTGTTGGCGATGGCTTATAGCCTGTATCACATCATGCTCACCGCGGAGCACGATGCCGGACAACTGCTGTCGCGGCGCGCGGTCGAGAGCGACGTTCTCCCGGCGAACATTCTCGCGCGGAACGTTGCCCGCGACCTGACGAACCGCCGGATCGAACTGATCGAAACGGCCGAGATGCTTTCCCGCGACCCGGATTTGCCCGCCAAACTCGATTCCGCCGCTGGGAAATCGGCGGAGGAACGGGACGTGATTTTCTCGGAACTTCTCGCGAGACGAACGCGCGCCGACGCAAACCGCGCGGAATTGCATCTCCAGCCCGACGAAAGCTGGATGGTGAAAGATGCTAATGGATATCAACGTTGGCGGAGTCCGTACAAAGAAAACACGTCCGACGGGTTGTACAACTGGCGGGACTACTTTCACGGTCTAGGTAAAGATTGGCCGGAAGGTCAACCCCCGCCCAATGTTCAACCGATCCGTGAACCGCACATCTCCGTTCCGTTCCTGAGCCAGGCGACGAACCAATACATGATCGCCATCACGGTCCCCGTGTGGGATACGAAACATGAAAAGGTCGTGGCGGTGTTAGGCCGCACGACCCACTTGGGAAACCTCATGGAAGATTATGGCCAGGGAATTCGCGGAAATGAACGAGGAGATATTCAACGCGTACTTGCTCTGGTGGACTTCCATGAAGGAACTCTGCTCGATCACCCGTGGCTGACACCCCAGCGGGTGAAGGAACTGGGAAAGGATGTCGTCTCGCGGTTGAAGATCTCCGAGGAGGTGATCAAAAAGCTGCAATCGCTGCAATCGCACGCGGGAGATCAAGGCGCCCTGGAAGTCGATCAGTATATTGATAGCTATGTCGATCCTGTCGTTCACGTAAAGGGGGAAGAATCGGAGTACGGCGGCGAGTGGCTGGCGGCCTTTGCACTCATCGGCGACACCAAATGGGCCGCGATTGTTCAAGAGCGGCGCGGTGCGGCACTCAGGCCGGTTGAGGAAATGAAACAGGGGTTGGTCCAGTATGGTTTCTGGGCGCTCCTGGCGAGTTGTGCGTTGATCGGCTTATTGTGGTATTTTGTGGGACGTGCCCTGGATGACCGTGCGCCGCGATTCTGGACTGCTCGGGGGAACGGATCGCAGGGAGGAACTCCAAGCACGTCTCCCACCGCCAGATAAAGGAATGGAAGTCCCTTGTTTTTTCTGACCGCTCACGGACCCGATTCGCGACAGCGATTAAGGCATGCGCTTGAACCGGGGCGACTTTATGTACTCGGGCGTGACGCCGAGACGGACCTTCCAATCCCGTGGGATCCCCATATCTCACGCCACCATCTGCGTCTATCGGCTGCGGCTGAGCATATCCAGATCGAAAAACTCCCGGCTGCCGCAAACCCGCTGTTTTACGATGGTGTCGCGACAGAGCAATTACAAGCGACCGGCGGCGAACGATTCGTCATCGGATGCACGACTTTTCAGATCGATGGAAACGAACAATCGATTCCCTCACCGAGCGCCCCACCGATTGAGGAGGTCACTTTCGAACCGCACGAACTGCACAAGGTTCGGATTCGCGACGCTGATAAACGGATTGACGTGCTCGCACGCCTTGGAGAAGTCATTCGCGGATCACGCGACGATACCGCACTGTATCAGCATCTCACCAATCTGTTGCTGGCAGGTGTTCCGCACGCTGAAGCTGTGGCGATTGTCGGCTTCGAGGGCCGGGGTGACCAGCAGGTGTTACACTGGGATCGTCGCCGGCAGACCGCCGGAGAATTTCGTCCCAGCGGCCGACTCGTGCATGACACCGCTGTACGACGGAGGAGTGTTCTGCATGTGTGGGAGTCATCCGGGTCAGCACGGCAGGATTACACTGCCGTCGCTGGATTCGACTGGGCGTTCTGCACGCCAGTCTTGGACGCTCCCTCGCCAACCTGGGGACTGTACGTCGCGGGCCGTCTTGATCGGCCGGTGATCGGCGGCCAACCAGCGGGAGCAGGACAGATCCATCTTCAAGCAGATGTGAAGTTCACGGAGATCGTCACTGAAATCATCAGTTCTGTGCGAAAGTCAAACAAGCTCGAACAACAAAAGGCCGCGCTGCGGCAGTTTTTCGCACCCCCAATTCTCTCAGCACTGGGAGACGATCTCAACACAAGCTTGCTCGAACCCCGCGAATGCGACGTCACCGTGTTGTTCTGTGACCTGCGGGGCTTCAGTAAACAATCTGAGGAATCCGCAGGCGACTTGATCGGCCTGCTGGATCGCGTCAGCAGCGCGCTTGAAGTCATGACACATCACATTCTGGAGCACGGCGGAGTCACGGGGGATTTTCAAGGAGACGCAACTCTTGGCTTCTGGGGTTGGCCATTCGCTTCCAAAGCCGCCCCCTTAAATGCCTGCCGAGCCGCACTGGGAATTCGCCGTGAGTTCGCCGAAACTATCGGACGCAAGGATCATCCCTTGGCGAATTTTCAAATGGGAATTGGGATCGCACACGGGCCGGCGGTTGCGGGAAAGATCGGCACGAGCGAGCAGGTTAAGGTGACGGTCTTCGGCCCGGTCGTGAATTTAGCCAGCCGCCTGGAAAGCCTCACCAAGCAATTGCGAGTTCCCATAGTGCTCGACGAAGCGACGGCAGGCATCGTTGCAGAACAACTCTCCCCTGCGGAGGGTCGGCTGCGCCGGCTTGCGAAAATTCTGCCGTACGGTCTGGAAAACCCGCTGATTGTGAGCGAACTACTCCCACCAAACGATCAGTACCCGGAATTGAACGACGAACATGTCCGTCTTTACGAACAGGGAGTCGATCATTTCATATCCGGAAATTGGGAAGAGGCTCACCGTTGTCTGCACGGTGTTCCGGCGGGCGACCGGGCACAGGATTTTCTCGGCATGATCATCGCGCAGCATAGCCGTGTAGCGCCCTCCGATTGGGACGGCATCGTGCGCCTGGCTGCAAAGTGAATCTCGCTGCCGAGAGATCGCGATCCGCCATGCTCGTATCGCCCCCGGTGTTTCCCCTGATTCGCATCCCTCACGATTCGTTTGCTGTATTTTCAGCATAATGAGGATCTGCCATGCAACCGTCGACTGTCGTGGAGGAAATCCCCTGTAATCATCTCCATATTCAACCGACCTCAATCAGGATGGGGACGATTGCCCTTTACGACCGTTACAAACGGACCGGCTATCTGTCAAATCTGATAAAGCCGTCATATCCATCACAACCTATAGGTCCAAGCATGCGGATTACTCCGTAATCGAAAGATTGAATACCTAATTCATCGAGAAAAGCCTGTGAAGATTTCCGGCGTCAACAAGAGCCGTGACTTACCTTTATGCATCAAAACAATGTGTGATCTTTCCACCCGCGTGAGTATTCCATTTTGCCGCGGCTGGATGGCTCCACAATCGTTTTCGCCAAGTTATGGGATCGACTGGTGATACCAATGTTTCAGAGCGTAGCAGACAGGGAGATGCAGGAGCCGGCGGCGCTGGTCGAGCAAGCTCGCTCGCACCGGCAGGCGGCAACCATTGATCTCACTCCGCGCACTAGGGAGATGCTGACAACGCTCAATTCGTTGTTCGAATCGATGGAATCATCGCCGACTCCGTGCTCCGAACGGTAACGCCCATCCGAAATATCCCCCACGACAAAACAAACCCAGCCGCTTCTAAAGAGCAAGTCGAAGGATCCGACATGGCAAATCTTTCACCTGACAATCAGGTTCACGTGCTGGTGATCGACGACGATCCCCTGTTCCGCAGCCTGATCGTTTCTCTGCTTCGGAAGGACTGCCAGGTCACAGTTGCCTCCGAAGGCTCGGATGGATATTACAAGGCGCTTGAGAATCCTCCCGACATTGCCTTGATCGACGTACAGATGCCGGGATGGGATGGATTGAAGACGCTTAAGGCGTTTCGTTCACATCCAGCATTAGCCGGCGTCCGCGCAATTATGCTCACGGGTGATGCCAGTAAAGAAACCGTGCTCGCGGCGATCCATGCTGGTGCCAATGACTATCTCGTGAAAACCACATTCACTAAGCAAGACTTTTTCCAGAAGCTGAATTGTCAACTTCCGACCGGTGCTGGCACGGCTTCGCAATCTCCATCGGGAGCAGCCTCCCCAACGTCCACGGAGCAACCCTGCCCAGCGCGTCCTCCACACATTTCATCCGCTGAAACATCCCCCCTCCAGCAGTCGCCTGAAAGTGCAATCGCTGCAGCTTCGTCACCCGCATCCGTGAGCGTCCCCGCAGCACCTGATTCATCCAGGCTGCAAGAGGTGATGGACAACTGGGACTAACCTGATGGCGCAGCTTGCGTCAGATGTGACCCGAGTTGCCAGGTTCGAGCGCGCAATTCCCTGAGCATCTTGTTCCGGTTCAACCGCCGCGACATCAGTTGTGCGCGTACTTCTTGGGATGCGCAGGGCACAACGGAACAATGGGCTTGCATAGAATAAGCTTGCAACTCTCTTGCAACAGCAAAATCCGCTGACTCACTTCCCGCCAAAAAAGTTTCAAAAGGGACTTTTCACATTCCGCAATTTGTGCTTACAATCGAATCCAGTGGTTTTTATTCACGTTTTTGTGAAGTGTTTTGTTTGAAGATCTGGTGGCGGTCCCCAATTCGGGAAGGATTCGTCAGTCATGTTGCACTTTACGTGCGATTCGTGCGGACAGCAGTTGGGAGATCGGCGCTTCGTGGTCAAGCTGGAAGTTTACCCGGCCTTCGATCCCGAAGATTTCGATGAGAATGACCTTGATGCCGATCACCTCCATGAATTGTCAGAGGTCATTCAGGAGATGGAAGCCACGGGCAACACCGAGCTGGAGGATTGCAGCTCGAAAGCGTTCCGTTTCGATCTTTGCCCGTCGTGCCACAGGAAATTCGTGAAAGATCCGCTCGGCCGCGAGGCGCTCCGAAGACTGAACTTCAGCAAGAACTGACTCGTAGCTTCGTCCAAGACGAACCGCTCGCGTCGCTGTGGAACCGTTCCAACGTTCCATCCTGGTGGTTCCGTCGTGCGCGGCAGCCATGCTTCTTGATCAGTACACGCGATTCTCGATCAGCACAAGGACGCCGATTCGGCTGCAGACATGCGCAATCGTCAAACGTCCCGCGGAAGACGACTGCCTTGGAAACGCACCGCATGGGGCTTTGTCCTGTTGTTGATTCTGATCGGCTACCAACTGGTTGTCACGCCCGATCGTGCGCCGAGGATTGATTATACCCCTTCAGAGCAGCATTTTGTTGAACGCGTCGTCGATGGAGACACGCTGCTACTGAAAGGCGGCATTCGGGTCCGATTGATTGGAATCGACACTCCGGAGTCCGTTAAGCCGAGCGCTCCAGTCGAACCGCTCGGCCCCGAAGCTTCGGAGTTCACGCGAAGAAAAGTGGAGCAGCGCACCGTCCGACTGGAGTTCGACCGGGAGCGGCGCGATCAGTATCACCGAATATTGGCATATGTGTACATCGGGGATGAATTGCTGAACGAGGAGCTGATTCGGGCAGGTTTCAGCCGGGCTGAAACGCGATTCCCTTACGACGTGGGGATGAAGCGCCGCTTTATCGCCGCCGAAAAAGAAGCACAGCACGCCCGCCGCGGATTATGGGCAGAGGCTCCTGAAGTTCAACGTAAATAGCTCCGTCCAGCCCGTACCTTGTTCGACAAGCGAAGAAGTATCTTCAGCAGGATGAATGGGTCCATCTCAGCCGGCCATCCGCAGAATTAATAGCGTACGATCATCAGGTTCGTCCCCACCCTGCAGATGCGACTCCAGCTCCGACCAGATCGCCTGCAAAATTGATGCGGGGGAAGCGGTTTCGTGCCGCTTAACCACAGAGGCGATGCCGTCGGATCGAAACATCCGCCGGCCCAGGCTCATCGCCTCGCTAATGCCGTCACTGAAGCCGACAAGTACGTCTTTCGGCTCAAGACTCAGTACCGATCGTTCATAGGTGGCATCCGAGGTTACCCCCAGCAGCATACCGTGCGACTTCAGAGTTTGTACTTGTGCTGACCGCACGAGCAAGGGGGCCGGATGCCCCGCGTTCGTGTATGTGAACGTTTTTTGCCTCGCATCGACCACGCCGTATATCAGGCTCATGAACTGATGCGGAGGAGTGATGCTGTACAAAGCACGATTAATCCGCTCCATCACAACATCGGTACAAAATACGTCTTCTCCGCAGTCGATGGAGAGCGACCGCAGCGCGCCTCGCACCGCCGACATGACGAGTGCAGCCGGAATACTGTCACCGGACGCATCGCCGACTGCTACGATAGTCCGACCATTTCCAAGCGGAATCAATTCACACAAATCTCCACCGATCTCGTGCCGGCTCGTACAAACCGCGGCCGCCTCGAATCCGCAATCGGATTCAAGCGCACCGACAACGTCCTGCATTTGTGCTTCGGACGCCACCAGTAGATCCTGCTGCAACCGCTGTTGCACGGCACTTTCACGCAAAAGGACGACTCGTTCGAGAACAGCAGCAACCTGTGCGGCTATGGAATGTAACACGTGCAGCTCCCGATCGGTCGGCTCACGACGGCGACGATCGAAGACCCACAACGTCCCCAGCGGACTTGATTCCGATGGAATTGCGACACAGACTCCGGTCGAGTACCCGTCGGGCAGCCAGTTCGATGCTCGCGTAGTTGGATCGCTTAAGAGAATCACACGCCCGTCTGACATCGCCTCAAGATCTGGAGGCTGATCGGCAAGTTCGCGACTCCGAAAAGGAACCTCGTATGGCTCCAACTGCGAACTCGCCCGCAGATTTAGGCATCGTCCCGTCGGTTCTAGCAAGAAGAATCCAGCCGATCGGAAGGCGGTTAACTGCACAGCCGCCCTCAATAATTGATTGAGGGCTCCAAGCAGGTCTTTCTCGTTTGGAATCGATAACCCAATCTCAACAAGTGTCGCAACCTCGTTCGTCCGGGACTCAAGTGCCCGGGTTGCCGTCATCGTCTTACAAGCCAACTCTGCCGTCATCTCGGCCAGATCGCAAACCGCGAGGAATGATCGATCCATCTCCGGGGAATCGGGGATGTTCAGCGTGAGAAAGCCGAGGCAGAGCTGGTCATCTTCGACGGCATGGAACCAACAACAGTTGCCGTCATCTCGGAGACGTCTCTCGATTTGCTGAGAATCATTGTCTCCCGCCGGCAGGAATTGCAGCGTCCACCCGGTGGCCATCGAAAATCGCGAGCAGACGTCGGCGATCCATTCGGGCGTTGTAAGAAGAGGAGTCGGCATGGTGGCATCGCCCGCCGGGGAAGGTTTTCGCCAGACGGAAGACCAAATAAATCCGTCTAAACTGTTTTCCGCGAGCTGGTGGTGTCAACTTCATCGACCCTCTGCAGGACAGGCATCGACAGCGAACCAAAAAACTCGCTGTATGCAGGACGTGACGGTTGAACTAGATCTGAGGCCTGTTCTGATCAGGAGAAATCACGGCCCGAGACAAGTCTCAGCCATTCCGATCGCAGAGACCGGGCGAAGTTTCGTAACAGAAAGTCCGCAAAAGCCCTGCGGCCTCTTACCGGCGGGCCGATGAGTGCTTGAGGGGTAGCCACGCACCATTCTCAGCGCTACTGGCAACACACTGCTGAATGAAGTACATCCCCTCCACACCGTCATAGACGTTCGGATAAATCGTGTCCTTTTTCTCAAACGCTTTTCCGGTGGCCCGCTGAACAATCGCGTCGTACGCAAATCGATACACATTGGCGAATGCTTCGAAGAATGCTTCCGGATGACCCGACGGGAGACGACAGGCAGCCTTTCCCCAATCATTGAGGTATGGTGCATTGGGGTCACGAGTATAGATCGCGTGCGGTTGGCCATTGCGACGGACAATCATCTTGTTCGGCTCCTCTTGCCGCCAAGACAAGGCTCCCTTCGTCCCATCGATTTCGATGAACAGATCGTTCTCGCGGCCGTGCGAGATCTGGCTGGCAGTCACCGTCCCCAAAGCTCCGTTCTCAAAACGAATGACGGCATGGCCGTAGTCGTCGAGCTGGCGCCCTGGTTCGAAGATTTTCAAATTGCAGGAAACATCCTTCGGAATCAGCCCCGTCATATAACGCGCGAGATTATACGCGTGGGTGCCGATGTCGCCGAATGAACCCGCAGCCCCCGATTTCGATGGATCGGTCCTCCAAGCGGCCTGCTTTTGTTCTTCTGCTTCGAGACGCGTGCGCAACCAGCCTTGCAGGTAATTCGAGCGGACCGCTTGAATCTCTCCCAGTTCCCCGGCAAGGATCATCCGCCTCGCATGACGAACCAGCGGATATCCGGTGTAATTGTGCGTTAATGCGAATACGACCCCGGACTTCTCAACGACCTTGACGAGTTCTTCAGCCTGTTTGACGTCGAGAGTCATCGGTTTGTCGCAAATGACGTTGAAGCCTGCTTCCACCGCGGCCTTCGCGATTGCAAAGTGCGTGTGGTTCGGGGTCGCGACGCTGATGAAATCCACCCGCTGGTCGGCAGGCAGCTTCAGTTCCTTTTCGATCAATTCCGTGTACGATCCATAAGCCCGATCGGACGGAATATCGTACGCAGGTGCCGAGGCTTTCGCCTTCTCCGGATTCGAGGAGAGGGCACCGGCAACGAGCACTGCTCTGTTATCCAGCACCGCCGCAGTGGCATGTACCCGACCGATGAACGCTCCCTGCCCTCCTCCCACAAGGGCCATACGCAGCTTACGATTCAACGGTCCATTGGTGGTTTCCATTGCTCTCTCCTCAAGGATACGTTGCAACTCACTTCGGTGACCTAACGACGAAAAGCCGACTGAAGATGCACCTGTCGTCCAAGTGATACATCCTCGATGCACGCAAGATTACCAAGACTGCCATTCGTCTCGCAGAATAATGGCCTCTCAGGTGGGAAGCAAGGAACTCTCTGTTTCGCTCTATCCGAGTTAATATTGAAATTGTAAACTGCTGCTTGGGTCGATTTTGAGGTGAAATTCGACGACGGGCCGGGACGCTCAGTTGATTCAACTGTTTCAGGTCTTGTAAGGAGCCAGTCATGGAAAGAACCATGGCACAAGGTCGATTTTTCTGGATGGCCGTCGGAGTTGTCGCGGGGTTATGCATCGCGTATTTCTGGCCGCATGAGCCCGCCTTGGCTTTCGCCACGGATCGAGGAGCGAAGTTCGCACTCGCTACCGGACCTGCCGGACCTCCCGATCTGGAAGGTGTGTTTCTGCTTGATTTTTCGACCGGCAATCTCCAGGGACATGTGCTCAACGCGCGGGTGGGAACTTTCACGCGATCGTACATCCGCAATATCTACGCCGATTTTGGGCTCGACGCGAAAACTAGTCCACAGTGGAGCATCGTCACCGGTTCCGGCACCCTAGCCGCGTCGGCCGGAACGCAATGGGGGGCCTGCCTTGTCTATGTCGCGGAACTCACCACCGGCAAAGTGATTGCCTATGGCTTCCCATTCGCGGAAACGCAAAGAAAAATGGCCCCGCAAACGTTTGAGATGATCGATGGGTTCCAATTCCGAGAGTCTCTTGAGAATTGAAGTCTGTCGTACTGACCACGACTGAGACATCGAACATCGTAACACTTTCTGGCCCGCCGAATAAAATCGGCGGGCATTTTCTTGATGCCGTGGCAAGTCAACCCTTTACAGGAATACGGCTATCTGCGCGGTCTGCGACAAACAATCCCGCGCGTGCGACCATTCACACGTGCGAAGATCAGCACCGCCGCGTCCGAACCCGTCAGCGGCAGCTTACGTCGTACCCGCTCGGCCTCAACACGCACATGGCGGCACTTGATCTCCACTTGGCCAGCCGGATTCTGACGAAAATATGCTCTGATTTCTCGGTCGTTGTTCGGAAGATCCGCCAGAACTTCGAACACCTGAGCAAATGGTGTCGTAATCCGCCCAGGAGAGGTCAGGTATTCCTCTTCGGAGTCGAGCCGTAATAGCCCTGTCTGCTCAGCAAGAACTCCGACCAGCCCCGACCTGACGATCGCCGGATCGGGGTCGTACAGGTAGCCCTGTAACTCGCCGATACTCCATTCCGCCGAAAGTGGGTTTCCCGCGAGTGTCGCGTTTTCCGGCAGGACCGTCGCACGCCAGGTTCCATGAGACGCGAGACCGCCGAACCAGATCGTCGCTTCCTTACACTCTCCCGATAGACTCACAAGTTCGATCTCAACGTCGTTAAATTTCCCAGCGAAATTTGCTGCCGGGCTCAATTTGATCGCTCCCCCTGTGAACTCTCGCATCAGTCGGCGCAATTGCTCGAGACCCGGAGTGCACTCTTCCACCCGCAACGCGCGGCGTCCTGTCGACCGATTCTCCGGACGGCGGTCGGGGTCGATATGCAGCCAACCTGTTCGGTCAGTCAATGTTTCGATGTCAGCCGCGATTAGCTGAGCATGGTCTGAGACGCCGTATGCCTCGGCATTCCACCGTGCCCGCAGGCATGTCGCGGAAGAGCGGTCAACCCCGATCACATCGCAGCGTTCGGCCAGCGCGACGAGATCCCCACCAATTCCGCAGCAATAATCCCACACCTGCCCTGTAAAGCGCTGCGACTTATGGCGTGCGACTGGTTCGGAAGTCGCCTGCTCCAGCCCGATGCGGTCGAACCACATCTCATCCGCCCGGGAAAACTTCACCCGAGCTTTCCGCCGCAGGTCTGTTAACTGAATCGCCGCACGCACAATGTCATCGGAAAACTCGGCTCGCAATTCCTTCTGCAACCGCAATTCCGGCCCGGACTGGTTCCTGAGAATCTCAAAAACCCGGGGCGTTGCGCGGAGTTGTCGCAAGAGGTTGCATTCTTCCTGCTCGTTCATTTCGTCCCGCCACCCAGCCCGATCCACTCCGCAACTGTAGCTCGCAGTTTGACCACAGATACCTCGTCGCGAGGATCGGAATCGACGTCTCGCGCGGCGTGGTAAAGAGAGCTTCCAAGCCAGTTCAACATGTGCTTACAGAAACCGACTCTCGTCACCGAAGATTACGTGGTTACGGCCTCTGCACGCAAGCCGCCGACCGTGATTGCATTCGCCTGAGACGGCGACTAGAGTGGAACAAACGCACCTTGAGCAGTGGTCATGCCATGCGAAATGCGGCATTTCCTCACTTTGGCGGCCTTCGATGACACCCATTCACTGCCAGACGGTTCCATGCATATTCCCGACCGCGTCCTGAGCCCTGAAGTCTGCATCGCGACCGGTGTCATCTCGGTTGGGGCGGTTGGGTACGGCCTGAGGCGGCTGAAGAGCTCGCTGGCCGACCGTACGGTACCGCTTACGGGAATGATGTCGGCCCTTATTTTCGCCGGGCAGATGGTGAATTTTCCCATCAGCCTGTTTGGCATCCCGTCGGTTTCAGGGCATTTGATGGGGGGCGTCTTGGCGGCGTCGATCCTCGGGCCTTGGGCTGGTTGCGTCGCGATCACCCTCGTTCTGCTTGTGCAATGCCTGCTGTTTGCCGACGGCGGGATCAGCGCGCTGGGGGCAAACGTTTTGAATATGGGAGTCGTCGGTGCCATCGGCGGCTACGCGGTTCTCGCGACTGTGCGAAAGGCCCTGGGAGGAGGCAATCGCGGAACGCTCGTCGGGGTGGTGATTGCTTCCTGGTTGAGCGTCGTCGCGGCATCCGCGCTGTTCTGCGCCGAATTCCAGATGTCGTATTTCCATCGTCAATACGATCTGCGCGCCATTTTCACGCTGATGGTCTCCTTTCATTCGGCGATCGGGATTGGAGAAGCACTCATTACGGGGGGAATTATCAGTTTTGTCCTGATGCAACGTCCCGATTTGATCTATCAACCAAACATTACGCACTGTTCTCCAGGTGCCGTGACGCGCGTCGGTGGAACTGTGGCTGCGGGACTCGTCGTGGCGCTGGCGGTAGCAGCGTTTCTTTCTCCATTTGCCTCGAGCTATGCCGACGGACTGGAAGCAGTCGGAGAACGGAAATTTTCGTCGGCATTGGAGCATCCGCCCACAACTCTCGTTCTCCCTGACTACGAAGTTCCTTTGCCGATCTCGGGCTGGCAGGAGTCTCCTTTCTGGCAAAAGGTATCCGTCTCCCTGGCGGGTATTTTCGGCACCATTGCGGTCGCGGTGATCGCCTGGCTGCTTGATCAGTCGCTCAAGCCTCGTCCCACACCCGTGGTCGTCAAGCATGACAACTGATTACATCGACCGCTATGGCCGTTCCCGTTCGGTTTGCCACCAACTCCCGGCCGTAGTAAAGCTTTTCTTGACGATCGGAGTAATCGCCGTTGGATTGTGCCTTCCCGCCGAGAATTGGCCGGCTTACGGGGCGCTGGCCTCACTGGTTCTCATCGCCCATAGCTTGGCGCTCATCCCCTTGGCTTACCTGATCCGACGATTGGCGATTTTTTTGCCGATGGTTTTCCTCTTTTCGCTGTCGGTTCCGCTCTCGCAGGGTCTTCGTGCGGGATGGGAGATCATGGCCGACATGCTCCTGGGAAGCACGCTGGCCTTCCTGGCACTGTTATGGCTGGTGAACGTCATGCCGTTCGATCAGCTGTTGGTAACTCTCCGCCGACTGCACGTACCAGATGTATTTGTGGCGACCCTGGCGTTCATGTATCGTTATTTATTTGTCCTCTGGGACGAACTCGATAAGATGCGCACGGCCCGCCGAGCGCGGAGCTTCGGTGCATCGCACTTCGGCTTTCGCTGGAAAGTGTCGATCCAACTCATCGGCATGCTGTTGATCCGCGCGATGTCCCGGGCCGAGAGGGTACACGGCGCGATGTGCGCACGGGGCTGGGACGGCCGAGTGCGCACGCTCGATGAAAATTGAGCGATTCCGTGACGGAGCGATTCCCTGGCCTTATAACGTCCGGAACCATCTTGGATACGAATGTGACAGCGTCAGACCTGCAATCTCGCGGCGCAACAAGCGTTACCTTGCTACGAGTCGAAGATCTCAGCTACAGATATCCCAGCGGGCAGCAGGCTCTGCAAAACGTCAGCATGACGCTCGGACGAGGCGAAATACTCGGTCTAGTCGGCCCGAGCGGTGCTGGGAAATCCACTCTGTTATTGCATTTGAATGGTCTACTCCCGGAACGGCTCGACGAAGCGACTGCCGAACACGCGCCGATTCATGTCGCCGGATTGCCGATGCGGAAGGAAAACCTCCGCGAAATTCGACGGCTCGTCGGATTCCTGTTTCAAGACCCCGACGACCAGCTGTTTTGTCCCACGGTTCGCGAGGATGTCGCTTTCGGTCCGTTAAACCTTGGCTTGGAAAGTGACGAGGTCTCCAGCCGTGTTGACGAGAGTCTCACTGCCGTAGGTCTGGCAGATTACGGGGCGCGCAGTACGCTGCAGCTCAGCGTCGGCGAGAGAAAACGGGTCTGTCTGGCCGGCGTGCTGGCCTGTCGCCCGGCGATCCTCGCCCTCGACGAACCGTTCAGCAACCTGGACCCCCGCGCCCGTCGTGGACTGATTGCGATCCTGAAGAACTTCGACGGCGGACTGATCCTTGCCACGCATGATCTTGACGTCGTGGCGGAACTCTGCAATCGCGTGATCGTCCTCGATGGAGGACTTGTCCGCGCCGACGGCACGCCGCAAGAGATCCTCACGCAACGGCAATTGATGGAACGCCACGGGCTGGAAGTTCCGTTGCGGCTGCAGCGGTAGTTTGAGCAACTTTGTTACGGTTTCTCCAGGTATTCATCACCACGTAGTCTTTTCACTGCGGTATCCACCCGCCGAGTGATCGCCGCCAGAAACGTCTCAGTCACGTCAATGCAATATCGTCGCACCGTGTCGTGCACCCCAATAATCTCGACCACATCTGGCACCCGGCCGATCAGTGCGCGGGACGCGAGCACGTAGATGCCCATCTGCACTCCGTATTTTTCGACGACCGCTCCTTGTTGTTTTAGCGGCAGACGGCCGGTTTTGTAGTCGACAAGGGCCCATCGGCCGTCAGGCAACATGTACAAGCAGTCGATTTTGCCGGAGATAACCGTTGATGCATCACCTTCGGTACCCGGCGGCCATCGAAGTAGGAATTCCATCTCCCGATGAACTGTCGTTGCACTGGAAAGCTCCGCGTGGATGTCCGATTCCAGAAACGCGCGTGCGCGTTCCAATGCTTTTTGCCGCAGCAATTCGTTCAGATTGGGGTAGAACTTAGTAGCAATATTGTCCACAAGCATTTCGAGCGAGGCGGCAGTCCGGGGCGTTACTTGCTCTAGCACGGCGTGCACCAATTCCCCGAACTCCTCGGCGCGCCCCTGCTCTTTCGTCTCTTCATCAATTTCGCCTGTCGCGTTCTCGGCGGTTGCGAGCCCGTCCCAGAGACGCTTCTCCGGGTCGGCCTCTTCAATTGCCGAGACGCTAAGAATTACTTTCCCTGACACGTGAGGCTGCACCGGCAGCAATGTTGCCGGCAATGGGCTTGGTTCCGCCACTTCGACCGCTTCGCGAAATCGATTGAGCGGTATGACCTCGGCTCTCGGCTCCAACCGTTCCCCAATCTCCGGGATCTGATGATGGACACGGATCTGGGGTATCTGGTCGTGGGAAATCTCTCCCAGCGAGAGCCGACCGAGGTACGGGTCACGGGCCGGCAGACCGGTATCGATATCAAACCGTTTTGCAAGAAGTTGCATCCAGGGGGAGCTGAGCTTTCGGTCGGGGGGCAGCCCCGCCGAAAGGATCAACACGTCGGCCGCGCGCGTCGTCGCTACGTACAGGACACGGTAGTTCTC
>CAZVJA010000009.1:0-54574 GCA_964626885.1 uncultured Planctomycetaceae bacterium
GTTGTGATCGTGGGAAAATCACGTTCCAAGTGGACCAAACTTGGGGACAAGGTCATGATCGTGGGAAAATCACGTTTCAAGTGGACCAAACTTGGGGACAAGGTCAACACCACCCCCACCCCCAATTGCAACTCCGCCAACCCGCTTCCTCACATAACAATACCAACCTATTTCAACGGGCTGCTAATGGAGGAAGTCCGACGCGGGCACAAAACGGAAGCAGGGAACACTCCATGCACTTCGGCCTTCGAGCGATACAAATCTTCCGGCCGTGATGGATCAGCCGATGCGAGAAATCGATCCAATCCTTTTGCGGCAAGATTTCCATCAGATCCTGCTCGATTTTTTCGGGATCCTTCTGACTCGTCAGACCGAGCAGGTTGGTGATTCTTCGGACGTGCGTATCGACCACAACACCACTCGGAACGCCGAAGGCGGTCCCGAGCAGCACGTTCGCGGTCTTTCGCCCTACTCCCGGCAGTTTGACCAGGGCATCAAGATCCCGGGGGATTTCGCCGGCATGCCTCTCGACGACCGCTTGGGCCATTCCTCGAAGGTTGTTGGCCTTGGCTCTGAAGAAACCAGTAGACCGGATGATTTTCTCAACGTCGCCCTGCTTCGACCTCGCCAAGTCAGATACAGTCGGATACCGGGCAAAGAGCGCCGGTGTCACCAGATTCACTCTCTCGTCAGTGCATTGCGCCGAGAGGATTGTGGCCACCAGCAATTCATAGGGTGACTCATGTGTCAGGGCGCAGGTTGCCTCGGGGTACGTCTTAGCAAGGGTGCGGGCAACTTGCCTTGCCTGCTCCTTGCGTTTCTGAACGGATGGCGATTTGGAAGTCTTCTTAGGAGGCACGCTTGATATCCACCGATTGTTGTTTCGAGAGATTTTCGGATTCGGGAACTGTCTACCTGCGAAAACGGTACAGATTCGCTATCGAATCTGCCGCTAGATTTCCAGCCCGTAGGCAGTAGGCCCCATTCCGTGTAAGATTCCAGAATAATGACCACGTATGAAGAAAAGTACCTGGAGGGGATCAGACTGTTCAACTCCGAAGAGTTTTTCGAATGTCATGACATTCTGGAAGAGCTTTGGTCGGAGACGCTCGGCCATGACAAAAAATTTTACCAGGGCCTGATTCAGGCATCCGTGGCTTTATTCCACTTCGGGAACGAGAACCTTGGAGGAGCGCGAAAGCTCTATGAATCAGCGCGGCAGAACCTTGAACCTTATGGGCCATCATATTTGGGCCTCGACGTGACAAACTTCTTGAATGACATGAAGCGTTGTTTTCAGGAATTGCTCGACGCTGGCGATGTGTATCCTCAGGGGGTCGAATTGCTGGACGACCGAGTGCCGAAGATAACTTTGCAACCAGGGCCGGAGGCATCATGACTCGCCCGGTCGATCCCGCGGATGCGTTGGCGTTATTTTCGGGTCAGGCGCCGATCTTTCCGCTGCCTAACGTCGTTCACTTCCCACACCTGTTGTTACCTTTGCATATATTTGAACCTCGTTATCGGCGGATGGTGGAGGACGTGCTCGCCGGCGATCGATTGCTATCGATGGCTCTGCTGAAACCAGGATGGGAGGCTGCCGCGGAGTTCGATAAACCGGACGTCTTCCCGATGGCCTGCCTCGGACGGATTACCGCGGAGCAGCGTCTTCCCGACGGGCGATTCTACCTGGTCTTGCAGGGGTTGTGCCGAGCGAAAATATTATCCGAGCAGCATGTCCCTCTGCCGTATCGTGTGGCCAATTTGGAATTGCAGCCTGACAACTACCCGAACCCACCCTCCGTCGATCGCGACCAATTGCAACGAGAATTGATGAACGAGTTTCGCAAGCTCCGGGAAGACAGCAATTTGGAGCAGGTCTTCCAAAAGGCAGTACAGGCATCCGTGTCGATGGGGGTGATTTGCGACATGGTGGCGGACGCATTGAATCTGCCGCCAATTACGGCTCAGCAGGTTCTTGAAACGGTCGATGTTGATGCCCGCACCAAAATCGTGCTCGCACGAATCCGCGAAAAACTGCAGGCGGGACGACGCCCACGAGGTCGCGATTTCCCCCCGCGGTTTAGCTGCAATTGAGCAGGTTTGACGCTCTTCCGTCCCCCCTCTAAAATCAAGTTCTTGCCGGAAAATGACAGGTTCCGGGCAATGAACAACTGAGATTCTGGCCTCTATTTCCGAGTAATACATCGCCATGAACTGCGCCGATTCCGCCGATAATAACTCGATCGGCGCAACCAATGCCGTCGATCTTCCGCGGATTGAGCGGGCCGTACGGGAAATACTCGCCGCGATTGGCGAAGATCCGGATCGTTCGAGCCTGTGCGAGACGCCGGCTCGGGTCGCGCGAATGTACGCTGAGCTGTTCGCCGGTTTGCGGAGCGACCCATCCAGGCACCTCAAACGAGTTTTTGAGGAACAATACGACGAACTCGTTCTGGTCCGCGATATCTCGTTTAACAGCATGTGCGAGCATCATCTCTTGCCCTTCATGGGAGTGGCTCACGTCGGATATCTTCCGCGAGGCAAAGTGACAGGGTTAAGCAAACTGGCGCGCGTCGTGGAGGAGATTTCTCATCGACCGCAGGTACAGGAGCGCATGACGCACCAGATCGCCGACCTTGTGAGCAGCGAGTTGGATGCCAAGGGGGTCGTCGTGGTCATTGAAGCCACTCACACCTGCATGACGATTCGCGGTATTCGCAAGCCGGGCAGCCTGACTGTGACCAGCGCCGTGCGCGGATTATTCAAGTCGAACCTATCCAGTCGCGCGGAAGCGATGGCTCTCATCAATCGCTCGTCGTAATGGCAAAGCGCCTCATATGATCGCCCAGTTTGCATTGCGGCTGATTTGCGGCATGAGTCTGATGTGGGTGGCGATGCCCCGCCGACAGGTGACTTCCGGGTTCTTCCGCATTCAGATGCTTGTGGTACTTGGACTGAGCGTGCTTGCCGGGCTGACATCCGGAGCAACGGACGCAAACGAATCGACAGCCTCCACGGAGGGCTGGAGCTCTTTGCTTCCCTATATCGCATTGGGGGGAATGGCGTTCTGCGGTTCGGTCGTCTGGACCCTCGGACGTCGCGGTGCGGGGAATACTTTTGCCTTCATGATTGCCGGCCTCTCCACCGCGATTTTGATCGCGACCGCCTCTCGGATTTTTGGCGGGCAAAGCACCACCTGGGTACAAAGCGCCCTACTTGCGGGGATTTCCGAACTTGGCTCATCCTTGCAGTTAGGAGCCGCAGTAACTGGGATGCTGCTCGGTCACTGGTACCTGACGGCTCCCACAATGTCGACCGATCCACTCAACCGTTTGAATACCTATCTCGGCGGGGCATCGATCATCCGGCTTGTCCTGTCGGCATTGACGTTCATGTCAGCCTTCAACAGGGTCTCGGGCCCGACGCAGGAAACCTGGTTGGCCTTGCGATGGCTGGCGGGAATCTTTGGCCCCTTGCTAGTCAGCCTGATGGTCTGGCGGATTCTCAAGTATCGAAACACCCAATCGGCAACGGGGGTGTTATTCGTTGGAGTTATTCTGGTGTTCATCGGTGATATGACCGGAGCCCTGCTGGGCCGCGAATTGGGCATCTCCCTGTGACCGGCTCCCGACTGCGGGAATATTTGCAGGTAATCGGCTTCAGAATGCCGGAATGTGCTGGAAACCTCACTTTTTGAGGGACAGCGGATCTGTTAGCCCTCAGCGGCTCTTCGCTTTGATCCCCCAGCCCGATGGAAGTTACCCGCTGTCCGAGGTATCCTTGAAAGGTGTGGGCACGCCGGGAGTCTGAAGGTGGGGATCTCTCAGACTTCCAGTCGGCTCCACGTAAGAGGCGGAATAGCAGAGGATTCCGGCTGGCTGGGGTAATATGCAAATCGCGTTTCGTTGTCCGCGTTGCCAGAACCAAAACCTCGCCGATAACGTCGAATCGGCGGCGATTCTCGCTTGCGCGCATTGTGACTGGTCGCGGAAAACCACGCACAATGGTCCGTCCGACGAGACGCCCAATCAATGCCTTGCTTGCGGATGCCACGATCTATGGCGTCAGAAGGATTTTCCGCAACGTTTGGGTGTATTGTTGGCCGGCATGGCGATCGTATTGAGCACCATTGCAGCGGCGTTCTATCGACCGGTTCTGGCGATCGGTGTGCTAATGGTATTCGCTTTGATTGACCTTGCACTCTACATGGTCATGCGCGACGTGTTGGTTTGTTACCGTTGCGGGGCAAGGTTTCGAAAGACCGCGATGCAGGACGAACATCCCACGTTCAATTTGGAGACCGCCGAACGATACCGCCAGGAAGAGCGCCGGCTTAAAGAGGCGTCGAGACACGGAGGCTGACGCCCTCGAGACCGCGCCGATCCAAATATCTCACTCACATCCCATTGCGTATTGCTCACGCAAATAGAATCTCCGCAAGGGCAGCCTGACGTGCAAGAACGACGACGCCAGTTGACTGAAGACCTTGCCGGGCTCCTGGACGGGGATCTGCGTTGCGATCCGGTTACGTTGTCGGTGTACTCCAGCGACGCGAGCATTTACCAGATAACGCCGCTGGCGGTCGCGTTTCCGAAGCACCGTGACGACGTCGCAACCCTTGCCCGATATGCGTCCGAAAAACGAGTTCCGCTGATTGCCCGCGGCGCAGGGACGGGGGTCGCCGGGCAAGCGATCGGTCCCGGCATCATTGTCGATTTTTCCCGCCACATGTCGAACATTGTGCGGATTGGATCAGAAACAGTCCGCGTCGAGCCGGGTATTGTCCGCGATCGCTTAAACCAGGTTTTGCGCGACCATGGCCGCTATTACCCGCCAGATCCTTCCAACACCGCCGTGACGACTGTCGGAGGGATGCTGGCAGTCGATGCTGCAGGATCTCGTTCGGTGCGGGTGGGATCGGCGCGGGATCATGTCGAAAGCATCGAATCCGTGCTGGCGGACGGCCAAATCGTGGAGTTCGGAAATGAACCGGCCACGAAACAACTCCTTGCGGAAAGTAGCGGCTATGAATCTTCTCATCCCAGCGGAGAGACCGCCAAGAAGAACGGCGAAGAACGCTGGTCCAGCGAAGGCCCTAAACGGGAGATTGTGGCAGGGCTGAGAAAAATTCTCGCGGAGAATCATCAGCTAATCCTTGAGCGGCAGCCTCCTCTTGTCCGCAACTGCAGTGGATACTACCTGCGCGGCGTCCTTGGAGACGGTGGGCTGCATGTACCAAGGATGCTCGTCGGCTCGGAGGGGACGCTGGCACTGTTCACCGAGGCGACACTGCACACGTCACCGCTTCCTGCATTTCGGGGTGTGGTGTTGCTGCTGTTCGGCGATTTGGAAGCAGCACTCAGGTCCGTACAAATAATTGCACGCCAACAACCAAGTGCGTGCGATCTGCTGGATCGTCGACTGCTCACCCTTGCGCGCGAAGCGGATGCCCGTTTCGATCGGCTAGCTTCCCCTGCTGCAGAGGCTGCCCTGCTGGTCGAGCAGACCGGATTCAGCGATCGTCAGGTTCGGGATCGAATCGGCATGGTGGTCCGGGCTGTTCGCGACCTGCAAGCAAATGTGATTATCGCTGCGGAAGGATATACCTTCGACGATGTCGAGTTTCTGTGGTCGCTGCCGAACACCGTCGTTCCGCACTTGAATCGTCTGAAAGGCCTTACCCGGCCGATTCCCTTTGTCGAAGACATCGCGGTTCCACCAGAAGCGGTAAACGAGTTTCTGATTCGTGCACAAAAAGTATTTCAGATCCACGAGGTAACGGCATCGTTGTATTCGCACGCGGCGGCCGGGCAGATCCACCTGCGCCCGTTTCTCCCTGCCCCTTCTCCTGTCGATGGTCCCAAAATCGAAAACATCGCGCGCGACCTTTACGATGCGGTTTTTGCCGTTGGCGGGACGATCAGCGGCGAACATGGCGACGGTTTGGCACGGACGGCCTTCGTGCGCACACAGTACGGTCCGCTCTACAACGTCTTTGTGCAAATCAAGCAACTATTCGATCCGCACCACATTCTGAATCCCGACAAGATTATCAGTGACGACCCATTGCTCACGCGTCGCAATATTCGTCCCGCAACCGTTCCGTCCCCGCAGGTCGTCGATTTGCAATTGCGATGGAGTCCGCAGGATCTGTCGCGCGCGACGGCGAGCTGCAATGGCTGCGGAACCTGCCGTACACAAGCTGCCAACCTGCGAATGTGTCCATTTCTGCGGGCTGAAGTTCGCGAAGAAGCTAGTCCGCGAGCCAAGGCAAATGTTTTGCGAGATTACGTCTCAGGCACGATCGACTCACTTGATCTTGCATCACCGGAGATGAAGGCGCTCGGGGATCTCTGCTTCAATTGCAAACAATGCCAGCTTGAATGCCCCGCGAATGTCGACATTCCCCAGATGATGATTGAGGCGAAGGCCGCATACGTCGCTGCGAACGGGCTCTCCGGAGTTGACTGGCTTCTCTCGCGAGTCCACTCTTTCGGAGCGCTGGGGAGCACCGCTTCTCTAGGGTTGAATTGGGCCATCGGCAATCCAACGGCTCGCTGGATTCTGGAGAAGACCGTCGGTATCGCGCGCCTTCGAAAACTGCCTCTTTACGCGCGTCGCCCGTTTCTGAGTTCACTCAGTCGGGATCTGATGCGTATGCCTCGTCATTCCGGAAAGCGCAAGCCGGTCGTGTATTTTGTCAGTGAGTATGCGAATTACTACGACACTGAACTAGCCCGTGCATTCGTCGCGATCCTGCGGCACAACGGAATTCCTGTGTGTGTCCCCCCCGACCAGACTGGCACTGGCATGGCCATGATCACGGCCGGCGATCTCGCGGCAGCCAGAGATGTTGCCGAACGAAATGTCCGCGAACTGGCGGAACTTGCCCGCGACGGCCTGCCGATCGTCTGCACCGAACCCTCCGCGGCAATCTGCCTCAAGCAAGAATACCCCAAATTACTCGATCACCCCGACGTCGAGGAGGTCGCAGCGCGAGTCGTTGACGCCGGAACGTACTTACTCTCCCTCCACTCGGAGGGGCGTCTGCGGACTGACTTTTCCCCGCTGGATCTCGACGTCGGCTACCACACCCCCTGCCATCTCAAGGCTCTCCAGACCGGAATTCCGTACCAGAAACTCCTTTCTTTGATTCCTCAATTGCGTTTGCATAGAATTGAAGAAGGGTGTTCCGGAATGGCAGGAGCTTTCGGGCTGACTGAGCAGAACTTCCAGGCTTCGATCCGCATCGGTTGGGGGTTGATTTCACGAATGCGGGCCGGTGACTTAGCGATCGGCGCGACCGAATGCAGCAGCTGCAAAATCCAGATGGAACAAGGGACAACCGCACCGACTTTGCATCCGGTGAAGCTGCTGGCTTTGGCCTACGGTTTGATGCCGGAGATTCGCAAGAAACTCGCCCCATCCGATCGTAAGTTGGTTGTGACTTGAAAGCGTTGGTGAGTCGATGAAGCTGGATGTGCAGTTGTTTGCTCGGGCACGCGATTTGGCCGGCGCGGATCGGGTCGAGATCAACCTTCCCGAAACGGCTTGTGTGGGTGAACTGCGCACGCAATTGGGGCAAAGCTTTCCCCAATTGTCACCCATACTCTCCAACCTATTGATCGCGGTCGATACGAACTACGCCAGCGACGAGAGCCCCCTGGCTCCGGGGTGTGAAGTGGCCTGCTTTCCACCAGTCAGCGGAGGATAACGAATGATCCTGCTGACGCGCGATCCCATCGACTATGCCGCCTGGACCGAGTCTGTTCGCTCCCCGCGTTCCGGCGCCGTTGTTCTGTTTTTGGGAACGGTCCGAGAATTCACCTGCGGCAAGCAGACCGCAGCGCTCGATTACGAAGGTTACCCGGCCATGGCGGAAGCCCAGTTGGCCGCGTTGGAAGCCGAAGCCCGCCGCAAGTGGCCGCTCGACGAAGTTGCCATCGTTCATCGTCTCGGCCACTTGGAATTGGGGGATATCAGCGTTGCCGTCGCAGTCAGTTCGCCACATCGTCGGGACGCCTTCGAGGCGGGGCAATTCCTTATCGATGAACTCAAAATCCGAGTACCAATCTGGAAGAAGGAGAATTGGAGCGACGGAACGACGGAATGGGTCCACCCAGGACTCACCCAAGAGACTTCGGTCTCGAGTTCCGCCTGCGGGGATAGAACTTCGCCCAAAGCACTACTTCCAGCGACCCCGATTCCAGGAACCGAGAAACCGGCAAGCCCGACAATAGCAACTCCAGACACCGCATCCGAACTTTGCCAACTCCCGCTGATCGATTCGTTCGGCCGCGTGCATAACAATTTGCGAATCAGCGTAACGGATCGCTGTAACATTCGCTGCTTTTATTGCATGCCGGCCGACGACGTTACGTTCATGAACAAAGAGGATCTGCTCACTTTCGAGGAGATCGAACGAGTCGTTCGCGTCGCCACGCAAATGGGGGTCAACAAGATTCGGCTGACGGGGGGAGAACCGCTCGTTCGGCGTGACTTGGATGTCCTCGTTTCCAAGATTGCGGCGATTCCCGAGATACACGACATCGGCCTGACAACGAACGGAATATTGCTGGCGGAGCAAGCTCAAGCTTTGTACGACGCAGGTTTGAGACGCTTGAATGTCAGCTTGGATGCTCTCAGCCCGGAAAAGTTCCGGCAGATCACGCGCCGCGACGGGTTTGAGAAAGTGATTGAAGGGATTCAAACCGCACAACGGGTCGGCTTTCAACCGGTGAAGGTCAACGCCGTTTCCGTGCGCGGCTTGACCGAAGACGAGATCGCTCCCTTCGGGCGATTTGCACGTGAAACGGGTGTTGAAATGCGTTTCATTGAGTACATGCCGCTCGACGCCGACAGCGCCTGGCAACGAGAAAAAGTGCTGTTCGCCGACGAGATTATTGATGTGCTCTCGCGAGAAATCATGCCGCTCGTTCCCTGTGATGATCAGGATCCATCCGCCCCGGCGAGTGAGTTCGTCTTCGAAGATGGAGTGGGGCGAGTTGGCTTTATCGCATCGGTCAGTAAGCCGTTTTGCATGCAGTGCAATCGGTTCCGAATTACCGCGGACGGCAAATTGCGGAATTGCCTGTTCAGCTTGGAAGAGACCGATTTGAAGTCGCTGCTACGGTGTGGGGGCAAGGATCCCGAGATCGCCGACGCGATGCGCCGGTCAATCGGGGATAAGAAAGAGGGGCACGAAATCAACACGGCACGGTTTATTCAACCCACCCGGCCGATGTACTCGATTGGCGGATAACATGCCCGACAGCGCGCGTGTCTATCTCGACAATGCCGCCACGAGCTATCCCAAGCCCAACGCGGTTTATGAGGCAATTGATCACTATAACCGCTTGATCGGCGCTCCGGTCGGCCGTGGTGCGTACACGGAGGCGGTCGACGTTCAGCGGACCGTGGACCAATGCCGCCATCGTGCCTCGCAACTGCTCGGCGCAGCTGACCCGGCTCACGTGTTCTTCACATTCAATGGAACCGATTCCCTCAATCTGGCGATTCACGGCCTGCTGGAACCGGGTGATCATGTTGTAACGTCAGAGATCGAGCACAACTCGGTCCTGCGTCCGTTGCGGGAGTTGTCGTCGAGAATCGGTATCGACGTGACGTATTTGCCCGTAAACAAAAATGGGTGCCTCGAACCGGCCAGCGTGGGCAAAGCCCTCCGGCCGAACACCAAGCTAGTCACACTCATCCACGCTTCGAACGTGACGGGAGCAATTCAACCGATCGAAGATGTCGGCGAGATTGCACGACGGGCAGGCGTGCTGTTTCTCGTCGATGCAGCACAGACAGCCGGGCACCTTCCGATTGATTTGAACAGTCTGCCGATCGATTTGCTCGCCTGCCCCGGCCATAAGGGGTTGTTGGGCCCGCTGGGAACCGGATTGCTCGTGATCGCGCCAGGCATTGAACACCGGCTGCGGAGCCTGCGGCAGGGAGGGACCGGTTCCCACAGCGAACAAGACCATCAGCCGCAAAACCTGCCCGACAAGTATGAGTCGGGCAATCACAATGCTCCAGGATTGTTCGGGCTGGAAGCAGCGCTTGCGTGGATTCAGGAGCGTGGGGTCGATGAAATCATGCGGCACGAGCAACAGATGACGGCCTCGCTGGTGGACGGCTTGTTAACCATACAGGGAATCATCGTACATGCTCCGCCTGACGAAACTGGACATGTCGGTGTTGTGAGCATCTTGGCGGAAGGTTTTGAGCCGCAGGTCTTCGCGACGATCCTTGATGAAAACTTTCGCATGCAGACACGAGCGGGGTTACATTGTGCTCCCGGCGCACACCGCACTCTGGGCACTCTCGATTCCGGAGGAACGGTTCGCTTTAGCGTCGGCCCGTTTACAGCACCCCAGGACGTAGAGGCGGCTGTCGTTGCCTGCCGCGAGATCCTCGGCATGCGGTGACGCGCCCCGCGATCTGCGAGAAAAGCGAAAACGGGTGACGCGTCGGAATCGGTCGTCTTACCGCCGCACTTTACGCGGACTTCGAGCTGGGGACCGGGATCAGCTTCGGGATCGGAATCTTCTTGCCGACTACGCTCCCGTGCCGTGCACAGAGATTACGAAAACGCAGATCGAGAAACTCGAAGAGTTCCCGCGGCGGATTGCGGGCCAGGTAGTGGTCGACCAACCGTTCCATCTCGCGGTCGTAATCGCGCTGGCTATGCGAATGGACGTGGTAACGCCCTCCCATGCGGCGAATGTCTCCGTCAAACTCGGGGCCGATATGGTACAGCTCGTGGAAGATGGTGATCATCTTTTCCCGAAAGCAGTGATCCAGAAACCGCGGAAGATAGAACGTGAGAATATAGAGCATCTCTCGTTCGCCATCGAACAGCCGTTCCACGGTCCACAGCTTTCCACCGCGTCGGGTGACAAGAGAGCCCCCTTCAAAGCGCAGTGGAGTAAGCTTCGCCTGCAGGCCGTGCGGCACGCGACGGCGGGCTTGGGCAAATGTGACGGCTACCTGATCCAGACGAATGTGATGAAACGCATCGAGCCGCCGGACAACGTCGGTGCAAAGGCGGCGCATCGCGGTTGTGAAATCGAATGGCTGCACCGACGCCATGTTGCCGAGATTCCTTTCTCCAACAACACTGTCTGAATCACCAATCCGCTATTCTGCCGCGGCTCCGGCGGTTTGCGGCTGTTCCGCGTCGGCGACAACAGGTGCCGTCCGCTTACGACCGCTCTTCACTCGATCTCGCTCACCGACAAATTCAATGATTGCATGCCGCCCGGCGTCTCCCAGCCGAACAGTGGGAAGCCGGACAACACGTGTGTAGCCGCCAGCCCTATTCTGAAATCTCGCCGCCAACTCGTTGAACAAGATATCGACGGCATCCCGATCACGAAGCGCTGCAAAGGCTCGCCGCCGCAGCGCAACCGCCGGGGCGATTGCCTGGTTCCATTTCTGCCAGTTGTCCGATTCCCGCCACTTCTTCCAGTCGGCTGAGTTACGCTCGGCGGTGGTCGCGTATTGGGCGGCCTCCTCGGCATGCTTGGTGGCCTTGCGTGCCATGGTAATCAGCTTCTCGACAATCGGACGGAGTTCCTTTGCCTTGGCGAGCGTCGTCACGATGCGGCCTGGCACTTTTGGCTTTTGGGCGTCGTCTTCGTCGATCCGCACCGTGCAAATGAAGCTCGCCGCCATATTGCGAAACATCGCTTTTCGGTGAGACGCATTTCGGCCGAGCTTGCGGCCTCTTTTTCTGTGTCGCATGGAACTTTTCTATTCTGCTATGCCGTCAACTCTTTTGAATTCCGCATCGGTACGAGTAATCGACCACGGACATTTTTCCATCATCAACCGAGTGTACTTTGAGGAACCTTCATTCCCAGCCGCAACCCGATCGCCCCCAGGCGGTCTCGCACTTCCTGCAATGTTGTTTCGCCGAAGTTGCGCACCTGCAACAGCTGATCTTCGGAACGACTCACAAGATCGCGAACGGTGTTGATCCCTTCCGACTCAAGGCAGTTGGTCGCGCGAACCGATAGGTTCAACTCGGCAAGGCTTTGAGAGAGCTTCTCTTCGAGCTCCAAGTCGACCGGTGCGTAACCGGTTTCATCGAGCATCCGCTTCAACCCTCCTTCGGGCGAAAGCTCCGGACCTGGCTCCCGATAGCTGATGAACGGACTCAGGTGCTTGCGAAGAATCTTCGCCGCTTCGACCAGCGCCAGTTCCGGGCCGACTGTGCCGTCGGTCCAGATTTCAAGAATCAGCTTATCGTAGTTCGTACGTTGGCCAACGCGGGTGTCCTCGATTTTGTAACGGACGCGAACCACCGGTGAGAACGTGGCGTCGAGAAGAATCACACCGACTTCTTGTTCTGTCTCCGCCTGCTCGCTGGCGGGAACATACCCACGGCCGTTGCGGACCGTTAATTCGATATTCAGAGGAACATCGTCCGTCATTGTAGCAATCACCAAGTCCTTATTGATGATCTCCACTTGATCATCGGTGATCACGTCAGCTCCGGTCACAACCCCGCGTTCGTGACGTTCGATCCGAAGCGTTTTTGTTCCGGCGGTTGCGGATTTGACGATCAACGACTTCAGGTTAAGACAGATATCGGTCACATCTTCGACAACGCCCGGAATCGTCGAGAACTCGTGTTGCACGCCCTGAATCTTCGCTCGCGTGACGGCACAGCCCTCGAGGCTCGAAAGAAGGATACGGCGCAAACTGTTCCCGATCGTCGCACCGAAGCCCCGCTCGAACGGCTCGATGACGAACTTTCCATACGTCGATGTCAATGACTCTCGCTCGGGAGCAACACGACTCGGAAGTTCCAACCCACGCCAGCGAATTCGCATGCCCGATTCTCCAATTAAGAGCAACGCCCAGGAATATGCTTATCTTGATTGAACGCCAGATCTTGGCGGCCACGCACGAATGCTCGAGTGCGGCTCAAACTCGGCGCCGCTTTGGTGGCCGACAACCGTTATGTGGCAGCGGCGTGACGTCTTCAATGGCCCGAACGGTGATCCCCGAACTCTGAAGACCGGTAATCGCACTCTCGCGTCCCGAGCCCGGGCCTTTCACGCGAATTTCAATTTCCTTCACACCAAACTTCGACGCTCGCTCGGCACACGTTTCCGCAGCACGTTGCGCGGCGAACGGAGTACTCTTGCGGCTCCCCTTGAACCCAGACGTCCCGGCCGTCGCCCAGCAAAGGACATCGCCGTTCAGGTCGGTAATCGTTACGGTCGTGTTATTGAAAGTCGCCTTAATGTGCGCGATGGCACGCGTCACATTACGCCGAATTTTTTTTCTTTTCGCGCTTGTCAAGCTTCTCGCTCCCCTCGCTGTCGCAACCGATCCGATTGCTCACGACAATTCGATAACCTCTGATTTTCCTACAGCTGATGGCGAATTATTGACTCTCCGGCCGAAACCAGGCTCCGACGCACATCCGCCCAGCAAGCCTTCCAGCCGAAATTAACCTCACATCCACCCACTCGACCAGCCGCACACAATCTTAATGCCGCATATCTTTGACACCCTTCTTGCCGGCAACAGTCTTCTTGACTCCTTTACGCGTTCGCGCGTTCGTCCGAGTCCTCTGACCACGACAAGGAAGACTCCGGCGATGCCGCAATCCGCGATAACAATGAATCTCGCGCAGGCGGGCAATGTCCTGCTGCACGCTGCGGCGCAGCTGACCTTCGGTCATCACCTCCTTGTCGAGGTAATTATTGATTCGTGCAATTTCATCTTCCGTGAGGTCAGACGCCTTTCCAAGAGGGTTCAGCCCCAAGGTATGACAAATGTCGATCGACCGAGATCGACCGATACCGTACAGATAGGTCAAGGAGATGTAGGTCGGCTTTCCATTCGGAACGTCGACACCTTGAATACGTGGCATGAAAACCCACTCCGCTGAAACCTTGTCAATTTCCTAATTGCCGAATCCTAGAAGGCCTGGCCTGCGAGGAGTGACACCCAAATCGACGAACATCACCCTTGCCGCTGCTTGTGGCGCGCGTTGGATGAGCAAATGACGTAAATCTTTCCCGCACGCCGAACTATCTTACAGTTTTCGCAAATCCTCTTGACGCTCGCGCGGACTTTCATGGGACACCGACTCTCCAACTCATGGATCACATGGAAGCCCGAACGGCCAACCGAAATCGGGCAAAGCAATGCCTCGTTCCTCACGTCAGCCGATGGCCGCAATTCCCGTACCGAGAGCGCCCTCCACTCGCAAGGATCGCGTGATTATAAGCCTCTCCATCACTTTTCGACAAGTTATCCAGCCTGGATTTTCACCGCTTTTCCACGATGGATACCCCTGGACAGGGATTTCGAGGGAGGCCGGAACCTCTTGCTTGACCATTGGTAGCACATCCCCTCTCAAAAGATGCCCCACAGATCCCAATTGTGGAGAAACCCCGCGTTGTTCAAATCCCTACCCCGGCAGTCAGGACTTCAGGTCCGTGTGTAGTCAGGGCCACGGTATGCTCAAAATGAACGCTTGGCAGGCGGTCACGGGTGATAACCGTCCAGTGGTCCGCTTGCAGCAGTACATCCTTCTTTCCCGCATTGACCATCGGCTCAATCGCCAGAACAAGTCCGGGCACGAGTTCAAAATCGTTCCAAGCTCTCCGACTCCAGGTAACATTCGGCACCTGTGGATCCTCGTGCATCTCTCTTCCAATGCCATGTCCCACGAATTCATCGACCAGCGTAAAGCCCGCACGTGTGACCTGGGCTTCCATCTCCCTCGCGACTTCCGACCATCGATGCCTGCTTCCGAATTCTGCAATCGCCGTTTTGAGAACGGATTCACCGAGAGCAAGCAGATTTTGCTTCAAGCTGTCGACTTCTCCCACGGGGTAGGTCCAAGCCGCATCGCCACACCACCCGTTCAGGCGACAGCCCGTATCGATACTGACGATGTCTCCTTCTCTCAGTAGACGCTCGCCAGGGATTCCGTGCACGACTTGCTCATTGACGGAGATACAGGTCGCGGCCGGAAACGGCACCCGGCCGGGAAAGTTCTTGAACAGCGAGGTTGCACCAGCCCGCTGGAAAACATTTTCAATCGCGCGGTCTATCTCTCTTGTCGCCACGCCAGGGCGGAGAAAGGATTTGGCAACATGGTGTGCTTCGGCCACCACCTTGCCGGCCTCGCGCATTAGTCCAATTTCGCGCGGACTTTTGAGTGTGATCACGGCAACGACGAAAGCGAATTGATGGTCGGAATCAGTTGTCCGATTCCAGCAAGCCGGGATAATTTCGCATCACAAGGTGGCTGTCGATCTTTTGCACGAGATCAAGTACAACCGATACGGCTATCAGCAATCCGGTGCCGCCGTAAAAGCTGGCAATCGTCCAGTCCAACTGCATGCCGGTCGCGACGAAGGTGGGGATAATCGCCACGATCGCCAGAAACGCGGCGCCCACGTAAGTGATGCGGACCATCACATGTTCTAGATACGCCGCGGTTCTTCCTCCGGGCCGATAGCCGGGAATAAAGCTGCCGTAGTCTTTCAAATTCTCCGCCATGTCTTTCGGGTTGAAAGTGATCGCTGTCCAGAAATAGCAGAAGAAGTAGATCAGCGCAACATAAAATGCGTTGTACATGAATCCGCTTCCCCTGCCGAACGCATCCGCCATTGTCTGCCAGAACGCGGACTGAGGCCACCAGTTGCGGAGCTGCTCAAACAGGAAGAAGGGGAACATCAACAGACTTGAAGCGAAAATAATCGGCATCACCCCCGCTTGATTCACTCGCAGGGGAAGATGTTGCCGCTGACCACCCATCACACGACGGCCACGAACATGCTTGGCGCTTTGAATGGGAATTCGACGCTGTCCCTGGGTAATCATGATGACCCAGATCACGACCCCGATGAACATGGCGGCCAACAACAACAGCTTGTCAATGCCGGTCGCTTTGCCCAACCCCACACCTTCGGTAAATGCGGGTTGCAATAGTTGGAAGCCCGCCTGCGGCATGCGGGCGAGAATCCCAGACATGATCAGCAAGCTGATCCCGTTGCCGATACCGTAGGCATCAATCTGTTCGCCGATCCACATCAGGAACAGCGTTCCGGCGGTCATCGTGATCGTGCCGATCATGTGGTAATAGAGCGTATCGAACTCCGACATGATGAATCCCGCGTCTCGCCCAATTCCCATCCCGCCGGAGATGGCACGGATGAGGAAGTAGCTTTGCACCAGGCAGATAAGGACGGTGGCGTAGCGCGTGTATTCATTGATCTTGCGGCGTCCCGCTTCCCCCTCTTTTTGTAGCTTCTCCAAAGGAGGGTAGACGCTCGCTAGCAGCTGAAAAATGATCGACGCCGAAATATACGGCATGATCCCCAAACCAAAAATCGTGCCGCTCCCGACCTTCGCCCCCGCGAAGAGCGAGAGCATCTGGATCATCTGGCCGATTCCCTGGCCGGATTTCTCAAGCGTACGCATCCCTTCGAACATTCGGTCCTGGTCGATAAACGGCAGGGGAATGAATGACCCCATCCGATACACGAACAGCAGGATCAGTGTCAGGACGATCTTCTGCCGGAGCTCCGGTATTTTGAAGACCATCAACAGCTTGTTCAGCATGGCGACGAAGTCCCTTCCGTCCGAATCAGGTCCGAGTGATCTTCGTGACAGTGCCTCCCTGCGCGGTGATCTTCTCCTCGGCGGACCGCGAGAATCGCTCCGCTTCCACGTTCAGCTTCTTGGTCAGCGTTCCATTGCCCAAAATCTTGAGCACTTCGGCGCTTCCGTTGATAAGCCCCTTTTCGACCAGGGCGGTCCGATCAACTTTGGCACCTTTCTCAAATGCGGCCTCCAGCGCAGCCAAATTCACAATCGCCACTTCCGCGGCGAAGTAGCGATTGCTGAACCCACGCTTCGCGATGCGGCGCAATAGCGGCGTCTGTCCACCTTCGTGACCCAGCCGGCGCGAGGAGCCCGAGCGGCTGAAGAAGCCCTTGTGCCCCTTACCCGCCGTTTTGCCCTGTCCCGAACCGATACCGCGTCCGATCCGCTTTCTTTCGCGGCGCTTGACGACTCCCTGATGCACGTCGTTGAGAATCATCCGATCTGTACTCCTCTCAACCGGCTTACCTGCTCCCGCGTACGAAGCTGGAGCAGACCGTTGAATGTTGCTTTGATGAGATTCATCGGATTCGTCGAGCCATAAGCCTTGGTCAGAATGTCGGTGATTCCCGCCGACTCCACGACCGACCGCACCCCTTCGCCCGCGATGATGCCGGTTCCCGCAGGAGCCGGCAGAAGCAGAATGCGTGAGGATCGGTAATGGCCAACGACCCGGTGGGGAACGGTATGATTTACAACAGGGACGCTGATCATGTTGCGCTGAGCGGCCTTCACTGCTTTTTCCACGGCCATCGGCACTTCCACCGCTTTGCCATAGCCCCAGCCGACACGCCCGGACTTGTCCCCCACCACGACAAGCGCGGTAAAGCTGAATCGCCGGCCCCCTTTAACCACGCAGGCACAGCGGCGAATTTGGATGACCTTCTCGGGACTTTCGCTGCGAACTTCAGTCGACACGCTTCAGACTCCCCGTTATTCCCCCGAACTTTTCTGGAGACACTGTGTTTTCCGCTTTAAAAATCGAGCCCCGCAGCGCGAGCTGCCGATGCCAGCGCCTCCACCCGGCCGTGGTATTGATAGGGACCACGGTCGAAGACCACTTGCTTGATCCCCGCCTTGAGTGCCCGCTTTGCGATCAACTCACCGACCTTGGCGGCTGCCGCTTTATTGCCGGCATACTTCCCCGCTCCGAATAGCTCCGATTCAACGGAACTTGCCGAAACAAGTGTTTTTCCCGCGACGTCGTCGATAATCTGCGCGGCCATGTGCTTGTTGCTGCGGAACAATGACAGGCGCGGTCGGCCGACCATTCCTTGTCGAAGGCGGTTCCGAACACGAAACGTCCGCCGCTCCCGCCGTTTTGCAATCTGCTGTTTGACCTTCATGATGCCGCCCTGTCCCCGAAACTCCAACGTCCGCCTGAATGACCGCTGTGCATTACCCTGCTTAAACTGATTCCGCCGGCAGCCAACCCGTCTCTATACACATTCGCTGCAAACCGCGGCAATCGACTGCATTAACCACCGCTTGCCAACGCCTTACCCGCCTTACGTTTCACAACCTCACCTTGATACCGGATTCCCTTCCCCTTATACGGTTCCGGAGGACGGACGGCTCGAACGTTGGCAGCAAACTGCCCCACGAGTTGCTTATCCGCGCTCTTCAGAACCACATGCGTGTTGTCAGGCAATTCGCAGACAACAGCAGTCGGAATCGGCAGCTCGACGGTATTCGCGAAGCCCACCTGCAACTTGAGCACCTTGCCCGCAATGCTCGCTCCATAACCCACGCCTATAATTTCCAAGCGTTTTTCAAACGGAGAGGCCACCCCTTGCACCATGTTATTGACCAGGCTGCGCGTTAAACCATGCAGAGCGCGGCTATCGCGCTGGTCATCCGGACGTGAGACGATGATCTCGCGACTGTCCTGATTGAACACAACAGTCATCCGCGGGTGCGGACGGAGCGATAAATCTCCCCCCTTACCCTTCACGGAGATTTCTCCGCCCGAGATTTTAACGTCGATACCCTGTGGTACCGGGATCGGCTTTTTTCCAATTCTCGACATGGCTCAACCCAATTCCGTCCAGCTTCACTTTTGTATGCCAGCCCCTAAATGCTCAAGGCGAAGGCGCCGCACGAATTCTCTTACCAGATCGTGCACAACACTTCACCACCGACACCTTGCTTACGAGCCTCACGATTGCTCATCACACCCTTATTGGTCGTGAGGATGCTGATTCCCATCCCTTCGAGGACCGTGGGGATCTCTTTGGAACCGGAAAAAACACGGCGTCCCGGTTTACTGCTGCGGTCAATCTTTTGAATCACCCGCTCCCCGTTGGGGCCATATTTCAAGTTGATTCGCAAGATGTTCTGCGGCGGTTGCTCGACAACTTCAAAATCCCAAATGTAACCCTCTCGCTTCATGACGCCCGCAATGCCGACCTTCAACTTCGACGACGGAATGTCGACATAAGGCCGCTCAATTTGGACCGCGTTGCGGATTCGAGTCAGCATGTCAGCAATCGGATCGGTCATCATTTCGCACTACTCTCCGCCGTATTTATCTGCACCAAAGCAATCTGCTTCAATCCGCTAGTTAAAACACCCGAGTACCATTCGCCGCCAATCGAAACGTCGGCGAGTGTTTCTGCCTCGTTCCTACCCCCTACCAACTGGCCTTCTTCATTCCGGGAATTACCCCTTCATGACACAGCTTTCGAAAGCAAATACGGCAGAGCTTGAATTTCCGGTAGACCGCCCGCGGGCGACCACAAAGCTTGCAGCGGTGCTCAAGCCGACTGCTGAACTTCGGTTTTCGATTCGCCTTTTCAATTTTCGCTTTGCTGGCCATGCGCTACTCGTGTTGCTGTTTGCTTTCAAGCCCTATCGTTTCGATCTTTATTCGTATATTACACCCGCATTGCATGATGCGGCAGCCCGCAACTCGGCGGTTCACCTGCCGCTCCGATCAAGCGTCGGGCTGCAGGGGCATCCCCAGACTCCTCAGCAACATCCGCCCCTCATCATCCGTGCGAGCAGACGTCACCATTGTGATATTCATTCCCTGGACGTTATGGACCTTATCCGCGTTAATTTCCGGAAAAACGAGCTGCTCGTTGAGACCCATGCTGTAATTACCGCGGCCGTCAAACGCCTTCGGATTCAAGCCGCGAAAGTCGCGCACCCGAGGTAAAGCCAAGGCGATCAACCGATCAAGAAACTCGTACATCCGCCTGCCACGTAAAGTGACGCAGCAGCCAACTTCCACGTTCTCACGAAGCCGAAACGCGGAGACCGCCTTGCGCGCTCGTGTTCGCATCGGCTTTTGTCCGGTCAACTGCGTGAGATGTTCGACCGCTTCGTCCAGGAACTTCCGGTCCTGGCTCGCCTTGCCGACCCCCATACTCACCACGATCTTCTCGAGCCGCGGAATCGAGTGTACGTTCTTTCGTCCGAGTTGCTTTTGCAACTCAGGAACGACCCGTTCGCGATATTCTTTTAGCAGCCTGGCCATGGAACCGGATTTCTCAAATCACCGTTTTGACATCTATTACGTTCATCCGCACTTCGGATGAACTCCCTACCTTCTCTTATGCTCTGGACTCGGTACTTTTTACGGACCGGGCCGTTATTAGCGCGGGCGAACTCCGCAATCAATCACCCTTGGCCTTGGATTTAGCCGGGCTGAGTGTTCCCAAAGACGCCCCGCACTTGCGGCAAAAACGTTCTTTGGCGCCATTTTTGGCGATCCGTGATCCGACGCGCGTCCCCTTACTGCAAGCGCCACAGTAAAGCATGACATTTGAGGTGTCAATCGGCATCTCGAGGTTCAAACGCCCCCCTTGCGGACTCTTGGGATGGCCTCGCTTCACATGCTTGAAAACGCGATTGACCCCCTCGACGAGGAGCTTTTTCCCTCCACTCAACACCTGCACAACGCGGTGCGGAGTTGCCCCCGCATCGTCACCCCGAATGACCAGCACCGAATCGCCCCGGCGAATCTTCATCGTCACACCACCTCACTCGCCAAGCTAAGAATCTTCATGAATCGGCGGTCGCGGAGCTCTCTGGCGACTGCACCGAAAATTCGAGTTCCGCGCGGATTGCCATCGGCATCGATCAGCACAATCGCATTCTTGTCGAACCGAACGTAGCTCCCGTCTTGTCGGCGGGACGGCTGACGGCAACGGACGATAACCCCCTTCGCCACCGTCCCAGGCTTTACCGGGCTTCCCGGAATCGCCTTCTGCACGCTAACAACGATGACATCCCCCAAGCCGGCGGTCCGCCGCCGGGAGCCTCCCAATACTTTGATGCAGCGCGCGGTTTTCGCACCGCTGTTATCCGCCACGTCGACAGTGGTTTGCATCTGAATCATGGCGCCGACGACTCCCCGGAATCGTCAACCGGCTGTGCTTCAATTCCGGCCGTCTTTACGATTCGCAATAACTGCCAACGCTTGGTTTTCGACAACGGACGGCTTTCGACTATTTCAACCGTGTCCCCGACCTTGGTTTCGTTCTTCTCGTCGTGGACGTGACAAACTGTCCGGCCGCGCACAATCTTGCCGTACTGCGGATGCCGGAACAAGCGAGCAACTTCCACGCGCCGCGACTTGTTCATCTTCGCGCTGGTGACGATCCCTGTAAGCCTTTTTTTCATGAATACCGCCTCTGGAACCCCTGTCTCTAGCCTGCTTATTTCGCGGTGCCAGCTGAACCTGCCAGATCTCGCTGCCGCTGTATCGTCTTGATCCGCGCGATTTCACGCCGCAGCTTGCGGAGGTTGCTCGGCGCATCCAGCTTTTCAGTTGCCGCTTGAAAACGGAGACGAAACAGCTCTTTCTCCGCTTCACGCAACGTGTACGTCAATTGGTCTTCGCTCATCTCACGCAATTCGCCGGGCTTTGTCATCTCTTCCCTCGGCCTACCATCTGCAATTGTCTATCGCGACTTCCTGACGGCGAAAACCGCCGTTCCACATATCAGCCGTTATTAAACTGTTTGCCGCCTGCCGATCATCCGCACTCGCACAGGAAGCTTGTATGCCACCCGCGCCAAACACTCACGAGCGGCATCGTGGCTGACGCCTCCCAACTCGAACAGCACGGTACCGGGCTTAACAACAGCGACCCAGTGATCGGGCTCGCCTTTCCCCTTTCCCATTCGAGTTTCCAATGGACGCGCAGTCACCGACTTCTGGGGGAAGATGCGAATATACACCTTTCCCTCTCCACGAATGTATTGGGTAATCGCAACGCGGCAAGCCTCAATCGTCGTGGCTTTAACGTGCCCCGGCGAAAGGGACTGCAAACCCCAGTCGCCGAAAGCCACCGTATTGCCCCGACAGGCATTACCTTTTATGCGCCCTCTTTGACTTTTGCGGTGCTTCACCCGCTTTGGCATTAACGCCATCTGCCGATTCCTCGTCTACATAATCCCCAAGGTCGATCCACACTTTGACACCCACCAAACCAGCACTGGTCTGCGACGCGGCAAACCCGTAATCGATGTGCCGCTGGAGCGTCGATAATGGGATCGAACCTCGAATCGCTTTTTCCTGTCGTGACATTTCGGCGCCGCCAAGACGCCCCGATAACTCCACCTTCACGCCGTGAGCCCCCGCCTCCATGACTTGATCCAAAGTTCGCTTCAGGGTCCGGCGAAAGCTTCCTTTTTTTGTCAACTGCTGGGCAACATCCTCCGCCACCAACACCGCGCTCCGTTGCGGATTGTTGATTTCTACAATCTTCAGCTCCATCCGACGTCCGGTCAGATCTTCCAACTCGGCCTTCAGCCGATCGACTTCCTGCCCCTTGCGGCCGATGATGATCCCCGGCCGAGCCGTATACAGATGGACGACCACCTGATCACGGGTTCGTTCAATCTCGATCTTCGGAATCCCGGCGAACTGGTACTTCGTCTTGATGAAATTCCGAATTTTGAAGTCCTCGATCAGCAGATCGCCGAACTCCTTCTTGGCGGCATACCAACGGCTTCGCCAAGGCTCGACAATTCCGACGCGATAACCGGTCGGGTTGATTTTCTGCCCCATCTTGTTTCAAGCTCCCCTCAGACCAGTTCCGGAACGTCAATCACTACATGAACGTGGGCAAATCTCTTGCGGATCATAAATGCCTGGCCGCGCGACCGCGGTTGAATCCGCTTGAACATCGGCCCACCGTTTACAAACACCTCGACAATCTTCAAGCTGTCGACGTTCCGCGCGCCGCGATCCTCACAGTTCGCGATGGCGCTCTTTAACACCTTTTCGAGAATCCTCGCTCCCCGATTCGGCTCGTACCGCAAGAAATCCAACCCGGCTCCGGCTGTCTTACCACGAATCAGATCCGCGAAGGGGCGCACCTTCGTCGCCGAAATCCGCGCGAAACGATGACTTGCTTTCACCTGTGCCATGATCAAAACCTACTCGGTCGATGCCAGTTTTATGCGTGCGGCAAAAATCCAGTTTATTTTGCTTTCGTTGCAGCACCCTTGGTGCCGTGACCGCGAAACGTCCGCGTTGGAGCAAACTCCCCAAGCTTGTGCCCTACCATTTCTTCCGTTACGTACACACTGACGTGGGCACGACCGTTATGCACCAAAAAAGTATGCCCAATGAACTCCGGCACGACGGTTGATCTCCTCGCCCAGGTCTTGATCGCTTCCTTCCGCTTAGAGATGTCGAGCGCTTCAATCTTTTTCAGAAGCTTGGCGTCGACATATGGACCTTTTTTCAGAGACCGACCCATCGTTTCAATTCCTCAAGCTGACCTAACTGCGCCCGCGAATGCCTCAAGAACAACAAACCAGACCCCACAGGAGTCATATTTTCAATTGACCGTAACGCCGCGACCGGCGCCGGCGGACGATCGCCGCGGAGGATGGCTTCCGCCGCTTCCGGGTTCGCCCCCCCTTTGAAAGCTTTCCCTTCGCGCTGCACGGATGACGGCCACCGGAAGTTCGTCCTTCACCCCCACCCATCGCATGGGCAACCGGGTTCATCGCAACCCCGCGCACATGCGGCCTACGGCCCATCCAACGCTTGCGACCGGCCTTCCCCAGATTGATTGCATTATGCTCCACATTCCCCAGCGCGCCGATCGTCGCTCGGCAGGAACTCGGCAGCCGCCGCACCTCCCCCGAGGGCAGAGTGATCTGAGCCCACTTCCCCTCGCGGGCATTGATGACCGCCGCCGACCCAGCCGTGCGACAAATTTGCCCACCGCGCCCCGGACGCATTTCGATATTGTGAACCGTCGTACCCAAGGGAATGTTTTCCAGCGGAAGACAATTCCCGGTATTGGGCTCGATATCAACCCCACTCTCAACAACGTCGCCGGCTTTCAATCCTTGCGGTGCGAGAATATACCGTTTTTCCCCGTCCGCGTAATGCAACAGCGCGATTCGCGCGGAACGATTTGGGTCGTACTCGATCGCCGCCACATGCCCTGCAATACCATCCTTGGTTCGCTTGAAATCAATCTGGCGATACATCCGCTTGTGGCCGCCCCCACGATGCCGCGCCGTAATCTTCCCCTCATTGTTGCGCCCACCCTTCTTCTTGAAGCGCGCAATGAGGGACTTCTCGGGCTCTTTCTTCCGATCGGAGATCTCGGCAAAATCGCTGACCGACCCGCCTCGGCGGCCCGGAGTCGTCGGCTTGTACTGACGAATTCCCATGACGAACCTTCTATCCCAACCCTACCCACTCACACGACCCTGGACACGGACGACACAATCCACGACCCGACAGCCTAGAAGAACGCAATCCGATCCTCATCGTGCAACTGAACGATCGCCTTTTTCCAGTCACTCGTGTGACCCATTCTTAATTTGTGGCGACGCGGCTTGCCGTGACGATTCTGCGTGCGAACTTTCGTGACCCGCACATCCCACAAATGCTCCACAGCCGCCTTGATCTGATCCTTAGTCGCCAGGGGATTTACCGCAAAAGTGTACGAGTTGTATCGCTCGGAAAGATGGGTTCCCTTCTCCGTCACCAACGGGCGGAGCACAACCTGAAACGGCTCCAGCTGAATTCCAGTTGCACCCGACTTTGACATGACCAAACCCTCACTCCCCAAAACCACCTGGCAAACCTCAACCACCACTCCATGGCAGCTACTTCGCAGCAGCCGCTTCTTTCTTTGTCAATTGGTCCAAAGCGCTACGCGTAATCACCAGCTGCTTTTGATGCAGCAAGTCGTACGCATTCAAATCCCCGGCGCTCGACACACGCAGAGTTGAAATGTTTCTACCCGACCGCCACACATTCGCATCATGCTTCGCGATCGCGAGCAGGCAGCTTGTTTCACCCAAGCTCAACGCTTTGAGCATCGCCGCCACAACACTTGTCTTGGGCTCACCAATCGCCAAGTCGTCGAGCACCGTCACCTGGTTGTCAAGAAACTTGCTCAACAACGCCATCCGGGTCGCCAAGCGCACCGCCTTCTTCGGCAATCGGTACCCATAGTCCACCGTCCGCCTTGCAAACGCGACGCCGCCCCCCTTGCGAATCGGGGTGCGAATCGTCCCCATTCTCGCCCGGCCAGTCCCCTTCTGCCGAAACAGCTTCTTAGTGCTCCCCTGAACCAATCCGCGACTGCGCGTGGCAACCGTCCCAACCCGCCGATTGGTCTCGTACATAACAACAACATCGTGCAGCAGCTGCTTATTGACGCCGGACGCCAGAACATTCGGGTCAAGCTCATACGTCCCGACCTTCTTCCCAGCCTGATTGTGAACCGCGACGGAGATCATGTGTCTGTACCAATACCGGCAACCCAGAGGTCGCCGCTCAAGCTTGAATTAACCAACGAACCGCACACCCACCGATTGAAACAACGCACCATCAAAATCGCGCCGCCACCAACACAACAACCGCGCGACCGAAAATCACTTACCCTTCGCCTGCTTCCGCTTTTTATTTGTCCGACGAATCATCACCCAGCTTCCATTTGGGCCGGGAACAGCCCCCGCCACAAGAAGCATGTTGTTTTCCTCATCCACCTTCACAACGCGAAGATTTCGCACGGTCACGCGGGAACCCCCGTATCTCCCAGCCATGCGCATCCCCTTGACGACGCGTGACGGGTCGGCACTAGAACCAATCGAGCCGGGATGACGATGCACTTTCTTCACACCGTGACTGGCCCCCTGCCCCTGATAGTTGTGCCGCTTCATCACACCGGTGGTCCCCCGCCCCTTGATCGTGCCAATCACATCAATCCGCGGCACCTCGGCAAACAACGAAACAGTGAGAGACTGCCCAACCTCCAAGCCGTGCGACTCACCATCCGTGCGAAACTCACGAACAAAACGCTTTGGCTCGCAGCCAGCCTTCGCCACAACATCCCGCCCAGCAGCCTGCAGCCGCTTCTGACGCTTACTGCTAAGCTGAGCAACATGACCGCGCTCACTCCGAGTTGCCAAGCGCCGCTTCTTGTCAACATAGCCAAGCTGAACCGCCTCGTAGCCGTCGCGATCCTGAGTTCGAAGCGCGAGAACCGTGCAGGGACCAGCCTCAATCACCGTAACGGGAACCAATTCCCCTTCGGCGCCGTAGACCTGCGTCATCCCAACTTTTCGCCCCAACAGACCGACAGGCATGACTCGAATCCCAATCCAACAACGACAAAGTGACTTCACAACCCCCGCGGCGATGGAAACCGCTCGCACGCCCGCCACAACACATCAGCGGCAGGCACAATATCCGCCGGGCCGGACCTAGCCAGCGCCGAGGAAACCCAGTCCACCCCTTGGGGCCGATTTCCTCGTCGAACCCCACGACTATATCGGGGGCAGGCACCCCCAGAAAGCTTCTGTCAGATCAACCTCCGCCGGCCGAGGCCTTGATTTTGATGTCCACCCCGGCGGGAAGAGACAGCTTGTTGAGAGCGTCGATCGTCTTCCCAGTCGGCTGAATAATATCGATCAACCTCTTATGAGTGCGGATTTCAAACTGCTCGCGCGACTTCTTGTCGATGTGCGGGCTTCGCAACACCGTATACCGCTCAATGCGAGTCGGCAGCGGAATTGGACCATGAACGACCGCACCCGTGCGCTTCGCCGTGTCGACAATGTCGGATGCAGACTGGTCCAACACCGAATGATCGTATGCTTCCATACGAATTCGGATACGCTCCTGAGCCACAGCAGCCACTCAAACCACCCCTAACAAAAGGTTTACGACGACACCCACCACCGATGCAACGGTGCGGGAAACTCGTGATGGTAGTGAGGCCATATCCCTTTGTCAAGGAATCACAATTCGAGATTCGAGTGATTCCAATGAAATACAGGGAGAGCATGTTCAAAGCGGCGAAGAGCTGCCCTCTTACCCGACTTTCCGCGGATGTCAGCGGACCACGGGAAGCGTTTCGTCAGTCCATACATCAGACGTCCGGATCGGTCCCGCCGGGGTTTCTGGTGCATTCTTACCAGCCTCAGGAGTACGCCTGAGAGATTTCTGCCGCGTATTCGCGGGCAGCCTTTCAGGAGCAGCGCCAAACCCCCATTCGTCGACATCCCCACCGTTCGACGCATCTTTTGCAGGGAGCTTGCGACCTGCCTGAATCAACCCCGGAGTTTGTTCTGGTGGGGTAATATCGACCGGCTCACTCGTCTCGAACACTCTGCCATCAGTGGTTGTCAACTTTGCACGAAGCATGATTCGGTTGGATTGCGGCTTCTCCGCCCACGGGACACGCACAAGGTAGCCTGAGCCGAGGAATCCGCTATGCCACAATTCGCGACAGGAATCGGTTCCGTACCGCCATCTCCCAATCTGCTTCTGCTCTCCTTCTCGCGAGAGATCGTAGGCTTCCACCTCGATTTCGCCCGGGATCTTGACCAGCTCCCCGTCGGCATCGTGGGGCACCACAACCGCCGAGAGCAGTTCATCTCCTTCGATACCATCCCGGTCGAGCCCTCCCGTCAGCAGCTTATTGAACTGGATGCCAGTCGCGCGAAAGAGAGTATCCGCCTGCTCGGGCAATAGGGCCTTCTCCCCCTTGGCCACCAGCTGCTCGCGGAGGAATAACGCTTCTCGCTCCGCCGCGGCTAACTCGCCTTCGGTCGTTTGAAGCTTTGTATCCAATCGCGCCAATTGATCTTCTTGCTGGCGCAGCCGGGCTTCGAGCAATTCGACGTTGCCGCGCATGGCGCAGCCGCACACATGCACCGCGAGCAGCAGAGACGTCCCTGTCAAAATTGCTCGAAATCTCATCATGAGATCGTCGTACTGAATATTCGCAGCCTGGAGGCGAGAGTGTGTACTTCGCGGGATACCGATTGCGGAATTCAGGAATGGAAGTAATTGGAGCGATTAGACCTCGGGGAGATCCATATGTTCCAGAACATTATCGATCAGACCGTAGGCCTTCGCCTCTTCGGCCAGCATGAAATTGTCGCGGTCCGTATCGGCCTGGATTTTTTCAAGGGACTGTCCGGTGTGCTTGATGAGAATCTCGTTCATCCGTTGTTTCACGCGGAGCACTTCTTTGGCGTGAATTTCCAGTTCCGTGGCAGTTCCCTCCATCCCGGCCAGCGGCTGATGGATCATAATCCGGCTATTGGGGAGCGCGTTTCGCTTTCCCTTGGCGCCCGCCGTAAGCAGGACGGCCCCCATGCTCGCCGCCTGCCCGACACAGTAGGTGGCGACGTCGCAGGTGATGTATTGCATGGTGTCGTAGATCGCCATGCCCGCCGTGATGGAGCCACCCGGCGAGTTAATGTACAGGTGAATATCGGCCTTCGCGTCCTCAAATTGCAGGAACAGCAACTGGGCCACCAGGCTGTTTGCCACCGCATCGTTCACCTGGCTGCCAAGAATAATGATCCGATCCTTGAGAAGGCGGCTGTAAATGTCCATCGCCCGCTCTTCGCGGCCGCTTTTTTCAATCACGTAAGGCACTAGCACCGTCATGGGATTACGCTTTCAGACTCACAGAAGGGTCATGATGGGGGGGGGTGATTGGACGGATACCGAGAACATTCCACTACTTCTTGGACTTGTCTTTCTCGGGCTTCAGCAGAATGTCGTCAACCAAGCCATATTCCTTCGCTTCCGCAGCGGTGAGGTACCGATCGCGGTCCGTATCCTTGGAGATGACTTCCAGAGGCTGCCCTGTATGCTTTGCCAGGATACCGTTCAGTATCTCCCTTGTGCGAAGGATATCTTTGGCTTGAATTTCGATGTCTGAGACCTGCCCGCCGACTTCACCGTACGGCTGGTGGATCATCATCTTTGAATGTGGAAGCGCAAATCGTTTCTTTGTCGTGCCACCTGCCACAAGGACCGCCCCACCGCTGGCAGCCAGCCCCACGCAGTAGGTAGCGACGTCACATTCCAGGAATTGCATCGTGTCGTAAATCGCCATCGTGGCGGTGACGGACCCCCCGGGAGAGTTCACATACAGATGAATATCCTGGTGGCGATTCTCAGACTGCAAATAGAGCAGCTTCATTACGATCAGATTCGCCGTGCTGTCGGTTATCACCCCATCCAGAAAGACAATACGGTTCTCCAGTAATAGATCACCGATGCCCATTTGACGCTGGCGGGTGTAGTCGCGCGAGGCTTGGTTCATGGCTGCAACTTCATATCCTGAAAAGGTCTCGAACATGTCCGCATCCTTAACGCCTGAAGGCAATCTGCGGAGCTTCTCGCCATCCCGGATTGCGGCGATTGAAGCGCGAACCTGCGTGGCATATCCGATACCCGATCACCACGTCAAGCCCTGGGCGGAACTTCGCAAGACTAAGCAGCCTGTGGGACCGCCCTATTCTTTGCGGGCGCCCCAAACCTACGATCCTTTGTGGAACGCTTCCTGAGAACTCGCATATACGATCCGAATCCGTGCTGACGGAACTGCCACCCCATGTATTCGAGACGGCCCAGGAATTATGACTTTAACCCGCCCCGTGACAAGGGGACATTCCGCCAACGAGCCTACTCCGGAGAAGCCGAAGGAATCGGGTCATTGACACAGAACTGGGGGCAGATCTGCGGAGCCCCTATTCGTCAGCATCCGTGCCCTCAGACGCCGCTTCAGCTTCCGAGAGGAACCCGCAGACGGAGTAGGGCACCGCCTCGACACGATGCTCCGCCTCCTTCTTGGGTTTCACATCCTCGTATTTGGCTCGCTCGAGAATAATGTCGATCGCCTTCCGCTCGCGGATTTGAGCCTCGAGGTTTTCGATCATCCCCGATTTCACTAGCCGGGCACGGACCTTACGGGCGCTTTCGCCCCGCTGCATCGCCATCAACTGAATCTGCATCTCGATATCGTGCGGTGTAACCTCAATATTCTCGCTGGTCGCAATTTTATCTAGCACGAAGTGCTCTTTCAGGGCTTGCCGGGTCGTCGAAACAGCTCTTTGCCGTATCTCGTTCTCCCGTGCCTGGATTTCCTGTCGCGTAAAGCCAGCCTGCTGCATTTCCAGGATTTCCCGGCGCAGGGCGTTTTCCACCTGTCGCAATACAAGCTGCTCGGGGAGATCCCACTTCGCCGATTCGGTGATTTTCTCAAGTACTTGGGCGCGAGCGGATTGCCGCTGCTCATATTCCGACTGACGCTCGAGGATGGAATGCACCTCCTTGCGAAGCTCTTCCTCGGATTCCACCCCGATCCGCTGCAGGAACTCTTTGGTCAATTCCGGCGGAGTGAGCCGCTTCACATCGAGTACGGTGAATTTGACGTGCACCTTCTCGCCGCGCATTTCGATGGGCTCGGCCTCACTGGAGATCGTCAGGTCCGTCTCGCGCACATCCTCGGCCTTGGCCCCCTTGAGAAGCTTATCGAAGCCGTCCAGTTCCGCGTCGCGGAATCTCAGAACAGGTTGGACCCGAAACACCACGTCATTCAGGTGATGCAATTCCTGACCATCATGGGTGAATTCAGCCGAGAGGCTGACATAATCCCCTGCCGATACCGCCCCTTCGTGAGGAGTCATCTGGCCATACTGCGCCAGAAACCGCTCCAAATAGGCACTTACGGCATCATCATCGATTTTTGCGACCGGCCGCTTGATCTTCAGACCGTCGTACGAAGGAACCTCAAAGTCAGGGCGGACTTCGACATCGAATTCGTACTCGAAATCGGCATCATATGAGATATCCAGGGTATCGACGTCAAGATCCGGCTCATTGATCGGGTCCAACCGCTTGTCGTCCGCCAGTTGCTCCAAGCTTTCGAGCAGGATCTTCTGTTTGATGCGAGCAGCCAATTCGTTCTTGTAGCGACGCTCGATCAGTTTGGTGGGCACATGACCGATGCGGAATCCGTCCACAACCGCATTGGCGGCGAACTCCCCAACTTCCGCTTCGTAATAATGAGCGACATCCGCTTTCGGAATCTTCACCCGCACGTGTTTCTTACAGGGACCGGCGTCGGTAATCGTGACGTCCAGCGACATCCTGCGCGGTTCATCAGCGGCGACAGCGGTTGAGCCTTCTCCCGTTTCGGCGTCGCGTGTTGCTTTTCCCTTGGCGGCCATTCGTGTTGCATCCCCTGAGCAGCGTGTGAAATGTTGCGTCGTTTCCAACCCGCGTCGGCTCGGCTACCACGATCAATCGTCGCGGTATCGATCCAAAAACCTGACGCCATAATAGAAAAGAGCGGGTGAAGGGAGTCGAACCCTCGACAGCCACGTTGGCAACGTGGTGCTCTACCACTGAGCTACACCCGCCTGCGCGACCGCACACGATCTCCACTTCTGCATGCCGCTTCTCCGGTTGAACCTGAAGCTCTCAGCGGCCGGAGAATGTCTGCAGTGGGGAGTTACGTACAGTCACCGAGCGTCGATTATAGCGCCCCCGAACGTTGCTGCAAGGGAAATCGACCGATTCAGTTACCGTGGTTTGCACTGGTCCTTTCCCGTCCATACGTAACCAAGCTTGCCTTTCGACAGGATCGGCGCAACGATTGCAAGAGACTGTTGGAGGGCGATATCGCGCACCGATGGGTCATATCCTCTTCGGGTCGTCACATCCAGGCCGATGATGTACGTGCATGGTGCTCTGCAGCTGTGCGCCGTTCGGGAAACCGTGCAAAGATGCCACCACTGGACCAATTTCGCACAAATACTGGCGAATCCCTTGAGGAATTAACGCAAGCAGTTCCGACTCTCATCCTCTTTTTGCGACATAGTGGCTGTCCGTTCTGTCGCCAAACCCTCGCGGACCTCTCAGTGAATCGGCGAGCGATCGAGGAGTCCGGCTGCCGCATCGTCCTGGTACATCTCGACGACGAGGTCTCCGCTGCTTCCCTCACGAGGGCTTACCATCTGGAGGATCTTCCCCGGATCAGTGACCCGGAGGGACGGCTCTACGACACATTCGGATTGAGATCGGCGGGAGCTTGGCAGGTGATGGGTCCCAGCGTGTGGTGGCCGGGATTCAAAGCCACTTTGTTGGAAGGTCACTGGCCAGGAGTGCCGCGGGGAGACATCTTCCGGCTCCCGGGGGCTTTTTTGGTGTATCGCGGTGTGGTTCTCAAGGCCTTCCGACCCGAGAACTCCGCGGAAAGAACCGATTTCGACTCGTTCGCCGCCTGTGCTCGCGGGGAAAAACGATCCGAATCAGAAATGAAACGGTCAAATAAGGATTGAGGGTCAGCATGCCTCGGACGGCAGCACGACGGCTGAAAAAATCCAACACTACTCGGTCTGCCCCCTCACGAGGCATCCGCCTTATGATCTGTTCCGAAAGGCTGCTGCAAGGCGGGCCCTCCTCCGCGCAGCTTGCGCTGAATTGCCAGATGGATTTCCCGGCGGACATCTCGGAGAGTGATCGGCTGAACCATAACACGGTTCAGGGTCGTTTCCTTCATCTCTCGCCCCAAATCCGACTGACGTTCCGCTAATACGGCAATGCTAATGAACTTTGACGGCCTCGAGAGCTTCGCGGCCTGCTGAAACACCCCGACGACCTCATCGCCGATCGACTCCCCCATCAAGAGCACGCAATCAGGAGGATCGTTTTCGAGACGTTTCAACCCCCGCTGCACGTCGTTGAGCACCAAAACGCGAAAGCCTCGCTTGGAAAGATAATCGCGAAGCAAGTTTTGTTGGCGCAACCGATGCTCGATACACATGACAGTCGGCCGATAGGGCTGGCTGGGGCCATTTTCACGGCGAGGGGCTTCTTCGGCCTGGGAGGGAAATGCCGTTGCTGCTGCCGGAGTTGCTCCTTCTCCCGAGTTCGCCAGGTAATCCCGCAAGTCGCCGGCAAGTATCGCCGCCGATTGATACCGCTGCTGGGGGTTGGCCTTGAGCAGTCGTTCGACAATGTCGACAACTGCCTTCGGAATGTTCGGATCGAGATTGCGGATCGGACGGACGTTAGCGTACCGGCTGAATTGCCGGCGCTCGTCACGGCTGCGGGTGCGTGGAAACGGAGGCTCTCCCGTAAGCAGCTCGTAATAAATCGCTCCAAGAAAGAACAAATCGCTCCGCGGGTCATTCGATGGAGCGCCGGTTCCACGTTCGAGCGCCGCGTATTCTAAAGCGCGTTGCAACGAATCCGCACTGCCTTGACGCTCCTCAACAATATCTCCCGCCAAGCCGAAATCCACGAGTTTGGCCACACCCTTGCTGCTCATTAACACGTTGGTCGGCTTCAAGTCTCGATGTGTGAGCCCGACGCTGAGGGCGTATCGAAGCGCCTCGGCCATGTGCAGCAGGTAGCGAGTCGCTTCGACAGGCGCAATTTTTTTGCGAATATTGAGGAAGTCCCGCAGGTTTCCTCCCTCCACGAACTCCATCGTGAAGTAATGATTTTCCCCCTGGTGGAAAACCTCATAGATTGGGACGATGTATTCGTGCCGCAGCTTCCGTCCGAGTTCCGCTTCACGGTGAAACATCGCTACGGTTCTCGCATCGTGTGCCCAGCGCTGCCGCAGCAGTTTGAGCCCCACCATCCGGCCGTCTGTGATTGACTCCGCCCGAAACACCCGCGCGAAGCTCCCTGAGGCGTTTCGGTACATCAGCTTGTAATCGCCTAAGACGAGCGCGTCGGTCTCTCCACGCTCAATGCGGCTGACCTGATACGTCGTCAGCAGGCGCCTTCCCTCCAGAAGTCGGAGGAGGTGCATCGCCCCCCCACCGGAAGCCTCCACCTTGCTGACACATTCGTTCAGTATCGCGGGATCTACGAGGCGGAGGCGCAGCAGAAGCTGGCTCAACTCGTCGAGATTGATCAAGGGCATGCAATTTCCACGGCCAATGGCGTTTGTTCGCGGAGACCGACAAGCGCCCCCCCCGCGCCATGATTACGGCAGGCAGTCAATAAAAGTCGATAATTAGAAAATAGATACGCCGGATATCCGCCGTTTCTGGTTGGCCCTGTAATCTTGAATCCTAACATGCTCCGGGGGGGGATCAAGTCGTACTGACTATCTCGGGGGAAAACCCCCGTTCAGGTGTGTGCAACCGTTCCAAACCGCACGATCCCCGAAGCGACAGTCGCCGTGATATTCATTCGATCCCCTCGCCCACCATGCTTGAACAAGATCAGGTCGGCCAACGAACCCCGTCTCAGCCGTACTTCCTCCTGTCCCAAGAGCCGCGCGGGATTTCGTCCGGCCATATCGAGAGCCTCACGCAGGGAGACCCCCGTGGCATTGATCATCGCCGCCACGCAAGAGTCTGTTTCCAGCGTCGAACCGGCCAGCAACTGTCGCTGACCCGCAAGGACAATTCGGCCATCCTCGAGCAATTCCATTTCAATTGAGCCCTCACGGTAGAGCCCTGGGGGGCAGCCCGCCAATCCTGCTGCATCGCAAGTGATGATAATGTGACCTGGAGACTTGGCCCGGACGATTGAACGCATCACCGCGGCCGGAAGATGATGGCCGTCAGCGATCAGGCTGGTGGCAAGTCGAGAGTCTCCTAATTGGTCCCAAATGTAATTCGGGTGTCTGCGGATCATTCCATGAGCACCGTTCCCCAAATGCGTGCTGAGCCGTGCCCCCGCTTCGACCGCTGCCTCGATCTGCTCGGAATTCGCCGCCGTGTGTCCCAGCGAGATTACCACGCCAGAGGCGACTGCCCGGCGAATGAATTCACAAGCCCCCTCTGCTTCCGGAGCCAGCGTTACCAGTCGGATGCGATGACCCGATGCCGCTTGCAGCTTCTGGAATTCGTCCCAGTCCGGCGGACGGACGTGCTCGCGAGGATGTGCCCCGCGCGGACCGTCTTCGGCGGAAATATATGGCCCTTCTAAATGGCAGCCAGCCACCATCTTCGCCGCCCACTCCTCACGTTCGCAGGCGTCGCGTATGGCTTGAAAGCCCGCCGCAAGCAACTCAGATGAGTTTGTGATCAGGGTCGGGCAGAGCCGCGTCACACCGAATTGATAATGCGGCTCGAGGGCCGTAAGGACATCCTCAGCCGTGATTCCTTCTTTCCCGAACCATGTACCGCCATACCCGTTGATTTGCAGATCAAACAACGCCGGCGCCACCCACGGCCAATCGAGTACATTGTCGGTCGGCCACGCCGGCTCGACCCACGCGATACGGTCTCCCTCCACCACCACCCGTAGTGGCTCGCCGTTCTCGTAGCTACGTCCGTAGAGTTCCATGGTTTCTCATGCTATCGGTTCCGATGGCTCTGGAACAGACAAACAGCCAATAGGTTGGCCATTCTGTGATCGGCGAATTCACCGCATGATCGTCCAGCGTAACCATTCCCGCGGCGCGGAGGACAACGCAGTGCGGAAAGCGCTGTCATCATCAAACCGCCGTGCTGGAATCCGCTTGGCAGATGCCGAGAGTTCCAGTTGTTCGACCGAAAGGGGAAACGGCTCGACACGAAAACGCCCATCCGGCCCGGGAGTAAATCTCACGGTTCCGGTATTCGGCACCGTAAATCCCTCGGAAAAGTGTTGCGCGGCACAGCAGATCCACAGGCTCAGCCGGTCGAAAAACTGAAGGTATCGGTATCCAATATCCGCCAACTGGGTGAATACTGTTTTCCCAATTACGTGCAACGTCGCGCTGGCTTCTTGCTCCTGGACGCCCCCTTGCTGCTCAAGAAACAGATCAATGGCCTCTATGTCTTCTGGAACATCCTTCCTCGATTCGCGTGCCTTTTCGGCAAGATGTTGGAAATGGCGGCTCACCCAGAGGCGTCCCATCGGCACCGACCCACAGCAGGCGAGGCTCTCTCTCCAGATCGCTGTTGCCTCATCCATCGGCATTTCGGTGAAATCTCGCGGCCGGCCGGAATCGGGATCGATCTGAGGTGCACGCTCCCACATCCGCCAACCGTCATCGTGGCGCGCCACAACTGGCACGAGCCAGTCAGGTCGCGGCAGCATGGGGAATGAGTTATTCCCCCAAACCGCGGCAATCTCTCCTGCCAAGCGGGCGTGGTCGCGCTGAGAGATCAGTAGCCAGTTGTCACCGTCGTCTCTGCGGATCATTAGATGCCCGGGATCACGAGCCGCTCAAATCGAGCACTTTCACGTTCTTGAACCAGACTTTGTGCCCATGGTCCTGAAACCCGAGGTATCCCTTTCTTGGAAAATCCTTCACGGCCTTTGCAAATTTGTTCTTCCGGCCATCGGGACCACTGCCAGGTTTGGTCCATTCGTCGCAGTTCAGCTCACTGACTTTTTGGCCATTGACTTCCACGGTGATATGCGGACCTTTGCAGGTAATCGTGATCGAATTCCATTCACCAGCCGGCTTGGCGTTGTTCTTCATTGGCTTGACGAGATCGTAAATCGCACCGAAATCGTGGAATCCCGCCCCCTTGTCGCTGGAAACTTGCACTTCAAATCCGGTCTGCACCGGATCTTTCGGATCACCAACCCGAAAGAACACGCCGGAGTTGCATTCGGTGTCCATTTTCACATCGCATTTCAGCGTGAAATCTCCAAATTGCTTTTCATGGATGATGAGATAGCCGCCGGACTTGTGCGGTACGAGAGAACTCTGCTCGATGTGCGAGGCGATTTGCTTCCCGGTGTTACAGCGCCATCCGTCGTAGTCTTTGCCGTTGAATAACAATTGCCAACCGGCGGCTTTCTCCTCGGGGGCCAGCTCGTTATCGGCAGCATGTACAAATTTAGCCTGTATTCCAATCGCCATGACACAGATGGTCAACGCAGTAAGTCGTCGCATGGAGCGCTCCTATTGATGTTCATCCGGTTGATGTTACTCATCGGGTCGATGTCAAAATCTGAATGCGTGAAAAATTGCTGCTAAGAATCACCGGCAAACCCGCGCGTCACTCCGCAAGCTTTTTGGCCGCCTCCGCACGGGCCTTCGTCAACACGCTTTCCAACGTGACCTCAGCTCCCTTCTGCCGTTTGCTTTCGTCGGCGGCCTCCATGAATGCATAAATCTCTAACGTTTCTTCCTCGCTTACCGGTGGTTCACCAGTACGGAAAAACCTGGCGATCTCGACGATCAACGGGCCGTATCCGCTGCTCTCGCCGATGTCCATCTTTCCCTTTGTCCCTTCCGCCGTCCCACCGTAGCCCCCCTTCCCTTTCCGATAGCCGTGAAACGTGCCGCTGCGGCCATTCTTCCACGTCCCGACAACGACATCCTCATCCGCCGTGCTAACGGTCCGCCGGACAGAAACACAACCGGTTCCCATCACCGTGAACAGCGATTCCACGCCGTGAATGCCATACCAGTAGAGATCGGGATGTGTCTTTTCCAAGGAACAGGGACTATAGGTTTCCGCCTGAAGAATGTTTCCGACTTTTCCCGAGCGAGCATCCTGCGTGTTCTTGCCGTATCGGAGCGAGGAAGACGAAAACACCGGAACGTGGTAACGCTTCGCGGCCTCGTAGATCGCTACGGCGTCCGCCAGTGATCCCGCCACGGGCTTATCGATAAAGACCCGCTTCCCCCGTTTCATCACTTGCAATGCCTGCTCCAGATGCGGCCGACCATCGTTCGTCTCCAGCAGTACCACGTCAACTTTGTCGAGCAATGCATCGATCGAATCGACGATCTCGACGCCGTTCTTCTGAACCGTTTCCGTGTACATCGGCACTCGTGTTGTGCTCGACTCAATATCCGGGCTTCCCTTGGGATAAGCCGCCACAACCCTAAAGCCAGCGATTTCCTTTGCTGCATTCGGATCGTTCAATGCCTGCGTAAAAGCGATCGCATGCGAGGTGTCGAGCCCAATAATCCCCACACGCACCGGCGAGTTGCCGGCAGCTTTTTTGCCGATTGCTTCCGATTTTTCTTTCTGAGTCTCCGCGCTCGCGACGGTCGCCCCGTCCGCTCCCTTTACTGGCGGCTTTTCGCGGCTGCTGGAAAGAATCGAGCCGACATCCCACAGAGCCATCGATTTGTCGTAGCTGCCGGTGGCGAGTGTTTTCCCATCGGGAGAGAGTGCCAGCGCGGAAACACGCCCCTCATGGCCGGCAATCGTCGCTTTCTCCTCGCCCGTCACGCAGTCCCAGATTTTAACCTCGTCCCCCCCTTGCGCGCGGCCGCCGCTGCCGCTGAACACCGTGCGGTTATCTTGGGAGAATGCCACACAGTTGGTCGGCCTGTTGTGGGCGTCAAACTTGCCAAGCGGCTTCCGCTCCCCAACATCGTACAAAATCACCTTCTCGTCGAAGCCGGTGGATGCAAGCAGTTTTCCATTGGGAGAAAAAGCGACCGCCGTCGCGGCTTTGGCTGGCTGATCGAAGCCTGCCAACTCCTTCCCGGTCGCGGTTTCCCACAGTTTCACCTCACCGCGTCGCGTAACCCGCGTATCATCTCCTGCCGCGGATGCGATCAAAGTTCCATCGGCGGAAATCGCTACTCCGTTTACCGGGTATTGATGGCCTCGCAACACCACGCCGGGTGTGCCGTCTGCAACCTTCCAAAGCCGAACGGTTTCGTCCTCACTGGAGCTGACTATCCACTGACCATCGGGCGAAAATGCAACACCGGTCACCTGCCCGCTGTGTCCTTCCAAACGCTGCTTAATACTACGGGAAGCGACATCCCAAAGCGTAACCGCCTGGTAGCCACCCGCAACGAGCAGTTTGCCGTCGGGAGAATACGCCAGCCCCTTGATGTACCCCGCTTTAATGTCGATTGCCGGCTCGGACTTCTTTGTATCAAAATTCCAGAAACGAATAGTCTCGTAACTTCCACCAGCCAGCACCCGCCCATCCGATGACCAGGCAAGGCTGGTCACCCAATCGGGGAAGTCGGATAACCGGGCAACCGGTTTCAACTCCTGTTTGGCTGCCGATGGTAAGGGAACTGCGTCCGCGGCGTTGGTTGTTGCGGCCATCGTCAGCAGGGCGCTAGCCACAATCCATCCCAATACAGAAACTCGCGTTCGCCGATGGTTCGTCATTGCCGTTTCCTCACAAGTAGAACGGTCCGTGGTCAAGGGAATTACATTGAAGAACCCACGAACAGGTTTACCGATGTCATCCGTAGCTCAGAGGCATTTCACTAAGAAACGCTTTGTGATTATCGCACAAGCGCTGGGCGATTCCAAATCACGGCATAATCCCAACCCGATTGCTGGTTGATTCCGAGAGGCACCCCGCATCTAATAGGACGTCGTGATCTCACAATTATCTGTCGCGAAATTCAATCATCCATGTCCCCCGAAAACTCGGTTGCCGTCGACGCATCACAGGGAATCGCCATACCAAGGGCTGATCAACCGTTGCGAATTGCGGTCATCGGTGGGGGGAGGGCAGGGGGGTATCACCTTGAGCGGCTTGGCCTGCGACCCGATTTCCAGGTCTCTAGAGATCTGGTTAAGAACTCGGAGGAACTCGCAGAACGTGAGATTGAAGGACGGAATGGTCTCAAAAGCTCTTCCTCGCCTTATGATGTCCTGATCCACAACGATGCTCTTGATGCCGTGCTGATCGCAGTACCAGTGCATGATCGCGCACGGCTCGCAATTGCCGCGCTCGGCGCGCGAAAGCACACCATTGTAGAATCACCACTGTGCGGGACGACAGCGGAGTTCGACTGTATATGTGACTCAGCTCGGCGGTCAGGTCGTGTTCTCTCGGTAATTTCGTCCAGGACGGAGACCGACGATTACCGGATGGCGCTCTCAGCAGTGCGGTCCGGAGAAATAGGCCGCGTCACCGCCGCACGATTGATGATCTGGGGGCTCTCCATCAGCGACGCGTCGCAGAATGGCACATCGGCGTTCAGGGATGATAGGCAGGAGCCATCTGATGTGCTGGCATTGCACGCCGGTCATCACCTCGGTCAATTGTTGAATCTGGTTGTTGCAAGGCCGACCTCGGTTTTCGCGTATGTGGCGCCGCACGACGCCGCGCGTCCTCAACCTGCGTTTTCCATACTCGTGCAATTTGAGGCAGGGCAATCGGGACTGATCGAGCGGAATCTTCACGCCGAGATTTCCGTCCATACCGGATGGCTCATCGACGGAACCGGCGGGGCGTACCACAATGGTCGACGATACACACTCGCGGAATCAGGAGAAATCCGCGATAAGGATGTTAACCCCGCTCCCGTTGCGTGGGACGAGGTGTACGACGCGCTGATTGCGGAGGTTCAAGCAGGCAAATCGGTTTCGCGTTCGGCCTTGGCGGAGGGTCGCGTCATCCAGGTTTTGGAAGCAGCCGCGCGATCTGCCAGTCAGAATGCCGTGGTCCCGATTAACGTCGACGGCGGCCCGAAGTTAATCGGCGACCAAGCTTAGTGGCCTTTTCTGCGCGGACTGCTTTCGATCAGCGGCATTCTGCCAAGCGACGGCTCAGGCATCCTGCAACGGTCGCTGGGACATCGGCTGGTTGCGGACGGAGATGTGTCGACCGACGGCCGGAGCACCCGGCTGCATTGGAGCGACCCGATCCTGCAACACGGGGACGAGTTGGGAGAGAACTCGTCTCATGTCCTGGATGATTCCTTTCTCGAGTTCCTCAGTCGAAATTCCCTCACAGGCATTCACACAAGCATGGATTCGCCTGGCGATTTCGCGGTTCTCGGTGGTGTCCTCGCCGTGTAATTCCCCTTCGGTGGTGACAAGAAAATGGGGACCGCGCAGCGGTTCTGTTGGCTGATTCATTCGAGATCTTCTCCGTGGCGAACGTGGCCCGAACTACCGAGTGTTACATAACATCGGCAGCGACAGAGGCATTCATCGACTTCCACCCGCAATCGCAGAAAAAATCTTTCCGTATTTCCCCTGATGCCGGTGCAGCAACGCAGCGGAGTCCAATGGTTTACATCTTGAGCGACGACCAGCAGAACTGCCACATCCACCACAGAGCAATTTCGTATGTCGTTTCACGTCAACATCTTATGGGCGATGCGGCGGGTACGGTGCCCGTGCGACCACCGTCGTTCTTGTGCGAACCTGGATCAGGAGGGATTTGCCCCACATCAATCCGATGTCCGACCCAAAGGCCGTAAGCAGCAAACTCAAGCAAATCGGTAAACCGAACCTCGGCATGGAAGCCGCTTATGGATGGCGAGTTCACCGTAATTCTTTTCAACGGTTACAACCGCACTCTTTCTTGCGCCAGCTTCGCGACGGCAACGGCACAGGCCGCATTTGATACCGATCGATCGAAGATGTCGTTTAATCGGATGACGGGAAGATTCTTCAAACGCGGCTCCTGGTTCGCGACACGCTCTGCCAGAAAAATCCCTTCACCGCTCAAGAGCAGACGATGGCAAGGATTGTCGGTGCGGCTAAGAACCTGGCCGACTGCCGATGCAATTTGCTTCTGCTGCACATCTGCGATATGCCGCGCAGCGACGAGGGCATCTTCCGACGTGAATTCCGTCGCATCGCTGCATACCATGCGCGCCAATCGATCCCGTGCTTCCTCTTTTGTGGCAGCACGGCCATTGGCGGTCTCCAGGTTCGTCGCTTCTTCCTCAATCGCGTCGAGAATCAGATATGCGTCGAGCGTGGATGCAAACAGTTCGGCGGCCACGGGGCAATCGGCCCCACGATACGGCAATGATTTCAGGAGCGCGCAAATCGGTGTGCGCCGCACTCCGGAATAGACCAACTCTCCCGCGAGGAGTCGATCCCGATCGGTCAGTCCCTGCGGTACAGGCACACCGTGCGACAGCGGAATGATGTCGCACGTCGTCGTGCCGATATCGATCAGTAGCGACTCTCCCTCGGGTGCCAATCGACCGACCCAGGTTGCCAGGGCGTGCCAGTTTGCGGCTGCTACAAGCAGGGGAATGTCCCGGGCATCCTCAGGAGTCACGAACTCCGCCCCGGTTTGCCAGACGTACACCGCCGCACCCCGCGCACTCCGTTCGACCGCGTCGAGGATACGATCAACTCCCTCCTGCTTCGTGCGAAAGCAGTCCGCCAATTCGGCGGTCATGGTGACTGCGAGCACGTCGGGTACGGCGAATGGACTCAATAATTCCGAGACTGCATCCGCAAGTCCCTCGGGATCACGCCACACCGGAAACACCCGCGTAACCGCGCGGCCGTCAGCGCTCGCTGCTTTCAGATTCGCCCCGCCAATATCGATTCCAACGACGTACATGGTCATTCAGCTTTCAGCGGTCAGGACTCAGTGAGAAATATCCGCAAGGCTATCTTTATCATTTGCATGCTGCTTGGAACAATCAGCAGCATTTGCTGTCGTTGTCCGGGGTAAACGTTACTGTGCGGGTAGACCAACAGATGGGTGTGTCGTGCACTGCCCCGTTGAAACACCTTGCCGGCAGATTCTCGTCACAAGCCGCACGATAACCGAGATAGCTTGTCGTCAATCGGGGATTGATCTCCACGATCAAGAGATCGTCAGGAGCATCGTTCGAGACGAGATAATCAATTCCCACGTAGCCGGACAGACCGGGAATTGACTCGCAAGCCTGAAGAATGAGCACTGCCTGCGTGTCATTCAATCGCGCACTTCCATTGATGCGCCCTCCCAGGTAGCGAAACCGACCATCGTTGCTCAAGAACTGTTCAGCCGGTGGGAAGATTTCGATGCGACGTGGGTACTCCGTAATCAGCGCACCGACCGACCTCGCATTCCCCACAACATATGGTTGCGCAATCCCTTGCCATCCGGAGGGCAATTCCGCGTACACTTTGCGGACAGCTTCCAGTTCTCGCGAATTGGTGACCAGAAAGGTGTGCATTGACCCCGCCCCGTCTCGTGGCTTGATGACAAACGGATACTCGAGGGGGGGGGATTCCTCTGGATGCGACCAGATTCGGGTCGGGATTGTCGGCAGGCCATGCTCATGCAAGTGAGAAAACAGCCGCAGCTTGTCGGCGCAAAGCTCGATGGCAGCGATCGACGAACCCAGCAGCTTCCCACCGAGTTCCTCCACGCGTGCGCATTTCCGTGCCAACAATCCCTCAAACTCGGGGGCAATTACGAATGTTGCGTCGCTCTGCTCTGCGCATCGGTCGAAAGCCGCATGTTCCTCGTTAGCGTTGTGTACGATCACCACGCCCACTTGATTCAGCGGAAACGCCCCAAGCCGCGCGTCCCATGTCGTGTGGACTTCGCAGCCGGGAACGGAAGCGAAATCCGCGCACGCGGCCAATAGCATGGCGCGCCCTTCGCGCGCGAGGGACCGTTCGAGTGGCCCCTCCCCCCACGCTCCACCGCAGACGAACTCAGAAACGAAGATCCGCACGCATCAAACAGCGCGGGTAATGCCCGGCACCGCCACGGGGAAGAACCCGTCTGGATTCGGCATCACTGGCGGTTCGGCATCGAACGCGTACTTCTTCGGTGACAGGTCGAGCTCGGAATTCAGCGCCTCGTCCCAGAGGACTTCTTTTCCGGAATAGGTCGCCATCCGTCCCATGATCGCCGTCAACGTGCTGTATGCGCCGTTTTCTCCCTCGTTGTACGAGCGGTTCTCACGAATGGCGGCGAAGAGGTCGTCATGCTCCGTCTGGTAGGCATAGTTCGATTTTTCTTCGTACTTCCACCGGACGCCGCTGACTCGGATTTTACCTTCGGAGTTCAGCTCCGTTTTTGCGCCGAGCGTGTAGCCGCTGATATCTGCTACCCCTTTGCTGCCAATGGCGTGCTCGGTGACACTGTTCCAGTTACCAGGAATCTGACGGCACTCGCTGAACATCCATGCGCCATCGCCATAGAGATACTCGACGGCATGATGGTCATAGATTTCGCCGAAGCGTTTCTCCGTGCGGACCTGCCGTCCTCCCATCCCGCGTGCCACCACTGGATAGGCCCCTTTCACCCAGTTCCCGACGTCGAGGTTGTGGATGTGCTGTTCGACAATGTGATCGCCGCACAGCCAGGTGTAGTAGTACCAGCCGCGCATCTGGTACTCCATCTCCGTTTTCACCTCTTCGCGTTTGCGGCGCGGCTCCCACAAACCCGCTTGGTTCCAATACACCCGCATTGCCAGCACATCACCAATCTCACCGGAACGAATACGGTCGATCGTTTCGATATACGGGTACTGATGGTGCCGCTGCAAGCCGACGCCGACTTTCAGGTTCTTCTGTTTGGAGACCTTCACCGCTTCGAGCACTCGGCGGACGCCGGGACCGTCGACGGCCACCGGCTTCTCCATGAAGACATGCTTGCCGGCGGCGACGGCGGCTTCAAAATGAATCGGCCGAAATCCCGGAGGCGTCGCGAGGATGACCAGATCCACGTCGCTGTCGATCACCTTCTGATACGCATCGAAACCGACAAACTTTCGAGCAGGATCGACGGCAACTCGCTCGGGCCGAGACTCGAACTGCTTCGTCAGATTCTTCAGGCTTTTTTCGAGCTCATCCTCAAATGCATCAGCCATTGCGACTAGTTGAACATTGCCTTCGGTGCTCAGCGCCTCCTTCGCCGCTCCCGAGCCACGACCGCCACAACCGACCAGTCCGATCTTGATCGTGTCGTTCCCGGCAGCGTATGCGCGGGACGAAATCGCCAGGTTCGCCAGCGCCCCGGCACTGACGGCGGCCAATGTCGAACTCTTCAGGAAATCTCGGCGGGATTCGGCAGAGTCGATTGCGTGAGACATGAGCAGCTCCTATGGAACAGGGAGTGAGAGTCTCCAACCATTTTGTGTATACAAGTTTCCGGAAACAAGTCGCAGGCACACCGAAGGCGAAAGATTCGCAACAGCTGACCATTTCCCGGAAGTTCATGCGACTGGCCCGGCGATTCGATCACTCCTTGATCAGATCCTTGGGAATCGGTTCCAGTTGCAATCGCTGGCGTTCCGCCTCGTCCGGTACGCGCAGCGGCCTGACCACTCGAAAACCAACGTGCAGGGCATCGGTCAAATACCAGATGCTTTGTGGTATTTGAGGATCTTGAATTTTCCATTCCGGCGTTGAATACACGCGGACCGCGCTGCGGAGAAGTTCTGGATCGTCCTGCCACGAACCGCCGCGCACTACGCGCTCGTAAACTTTGGTGGGAATCGCCAGCGGACTCTCCGCCACCGGCGTCTTTGCAAATTTCTGATAAAAATCGGCCTGATACTGATCGAGCACCCATTCGGCAACGTTGCCGTGCATGTCGTACAGTCCCCACGGGTTCGGCTTTTTTTTGCCGATCTTCTGATATTTTTCTTCGCTGTTTTCGCCGTACCAAGCGTAATCACCGAGCTTCGTTGGGTCGTCACCGAATGAATACGCAGTCGTTGAACCTGCTCGACAAGCGTACTCCCATTCCGCTTCGGTTGGCAGACGGTAGAAATGCCCCGTTTTCGCGCTCAGCCATTTGCAATACATCTTTGCCGCCATCTGTGTCATGCAGATCGCTGGGTAGCCGTCGTGCCCCATGTCAAAGGTCATGTCGGTATACGGTTTAGTTGGGCGAGTGACGGCATCAGCAACTTTGTCAAGCTCCGTGGGTGCGCGTCCCGCGATCTTGCGCCGCTGAATATCGAGACTGAAGCTCCAGATGTCGTACTCATCCCAAGTGACTTCATGCGTGCCCATCCAAAAGGGCTCGATTTTCACTTTGTGCTGCGGGCCTTCGTCCTCCTTGCGATTTGTCTCGCTCGCCGGACTCCCCATGACGTACTCGCCTCCCGGGATCGGCACCATATCGAATGTAACGTCAGTCCCGGAGATTGTTTCTTTATAAGGTTTCAGCTCGGACGGGGTAGGCTTTTCTGCTTTGCCTGCGTCTTTATCAGCTGCGGAAGCGTCGCCCGTCGATAGAAGAAGAGCGGCCGATGACATAACGCTGAACGTCAGAACTTGCACGAACCCGCACAAGCGGAATAGGCTGGACATAGCGGTTCGACTCCGAAATCTCATGAACAGCAGAGGATTATTCAGTATGCAGTGGATTCTGGCGGGATGGATCGCGGCCGGCTGTGCGTGGGGGGCTCCCCCGGCGAACAGCGAGCCGGCACGCTACGAGTTCCGCCGGGTTCTCATGGGTGTACCGTTTACGATTACAGTATATTCCGCTGACGAACCCGCCGCAAACGCCGCCGCGCAGGCTGCTTTTTCGCGGGTGAAACAGCTCAACGCTCTGCTGAGTGACTACGATCCCGACAGCGAACTGAGCCGACTCTGTCGCGATTCCGGCCCCGGACGGCCCATCAAAGTCGGCCCTGAACTGCGGTTCCTGGTGGGACGCTCGCTCGAACTTGCGAAACAAAGCGACGGAGCGTTCGATATCTCCGTCGGCCCAATCGTCCAGATGTGGCGGAAAGCCCGCCGCAAGAAGGCTCTACCCGATCCAGAAGCCCTTCACGCTGCTTTACAACTCGTCGGTTATCAGTCGATTTGCCTCGACGATTCGACTCAGACAGTCGAACTCTTCAAGCCCGGGATGAAGCTCGATCTCGGTGGAATTGCAAAGGGCTACGCTGCCGACGAGGCGCTGGCCGTTTTGAAGCGGCACGGCATCACGCAGGCATTAGTTGCGGCGGCGGGAGATATTGTTGCGGGAGATCCTCCGCCGGGGCGGGATGGTTGGCGAATCGGCATCGCATCGCTGGAACGGCCCGACGCCCCACCGGAGCGATTCGTGCAGTTGCGGAACCACGCCATCTCGACCTCAGGCGACGCATATCAATACATCGAAATCAACGGGAAACGATTTTCGCACATTGTCGATCCTAAAACCGGGCTGGGGCTCACGCGACGGATGAGCGTTACTGTCATCGCTCCGGAAGGAGTAACCGCCGACAGCCTGGCTTCGACCATTTGCGTTCTCGGTCCCGAGAAAGGGATGCAACTCGTCGAGAAAACCACGGGAGTATCCGCGATTTTTGTCGAGCAGCTTGATGCCGGAGAGCCTGTGCATCAGAGCAATGGCGACAAGCATCGGTTGCGCACATTGAGGTCGCGAGATTTCAATCGCCATGAAATTCGCGAATGAAATTATTTCGGCCGATTCTCGGCGTGATGCAACGCGACGTCGAAACGACGGCTTTCAAGCAGCTCGTGCGACGCGAGCCGGTGTAAAGCCGACCATTTCCTGGGAAATACGCCGATCGATGCAGAGCAGGCTCCGCGTGGTTGTGCTGCCGAAGATGTTCTGATCGTTGCCGGCGAAGTTGTCGGGATTGAATAACTCCGGCTCGTGCCAATACATGTTGTAGCCCATTCCGTCGAGTGTCTTTTTGAGCGACTCTTCCCGCTGTGACTCGAGCTCGCATGCGATGTAAAACACCGGCTTGAGCTTCAAGATGGTTGCCTGCCCTCCCTTGAGGACATCTTCCTCCATACCGGGCTGTGAGATGCGGATGAAGTCGCAGCGATTCAGCCGCATGCTGTCGATGCACACCAACGGGACTCGATCTCCCGTTTCTCCGGCCCCCATGCGGATCGCACGCATGTCCGTATTCGATTGATGATCATACACGGGGACGGGGAATTCGCCGTCGTGCGCACCCACGGCGGCGTTCCAGCAATGCACGTTGGTAATGCTGTTAATCGCGACGTTACCACACAGCGTCTGGAACATGAGACGGCGCGGCTCGAACGCCAGCACCCGTCCCGCGGGACCAACCTTGCGGGCGAAAAACAACGTCTGAGCGCCAATTTGCGCGCCGATGTCCAACACCACCATCCCAGCCGAAACCGTCTGGTCAAAGACACAGACTTCGCGTTCGGCGTACTCGCCGTAGTATTCGATTGATCGCCCGATGTAAGTGTCAAACCGGTTATAAATCAGAGTCCCGTAACGGGTCTGCGCCAGATGATTGTACTGTTGCGGAACGGACACAAACGGCCTCCTGCGCTCAGAATTCGGGAAACGTGTAAGCCGCAACGAAGAACGTCGCGACGCGAGAGCCCGAGAAAAGCGGCGGGATGCTAGTGAAATTCCGCGATTGGGGCAAGCACGATCTCCCGCAGGCCAAAGTGGAACTTGCGGGAGATCGTAGCTCGATAATCGTCTGGCCCCCGGTCCAGCGGGATCGCCGGCACAATACGGGAACGAACAGTCGATTGACGTCCTAAACGGCGTCCAGGGCCTGCTTCAAGTCGGCGATAATATCGGCTGGATCTTCCGTGCCGACGCTAAGCCGGACGAAATCGGGGGTCACTCCGGTCGCCAACTGTTCTTCTGGAGTCAGCTGTTGATGCGTTGTGCTCGACGGGTGAATGATCAGAGACTTACTGTCCCCCACATTCGCCAGGTGCGAGAAAAGCTTCACGTGGTTGATCAGCTTCACCCCGTTGGCTCGCTGCTCCGTCGGCGTGGCTCCTTTGATGCCAAAGCCGAACACCGCGCCGCAACCGTCGGGCAAATATTTCTTGCCCAGCCGATAAGACGGATGCGATTCGAGACCGGTGTAATTGACCCACGAGACTTTGGAATGCGATTGCAGGAACTGGGCGACCGCCAGCGAGTTGTCGCTATGTCGCTTCATCCGCAAATGCAGCGTTTCGAGCCCCTGTAGAAACATGAACGCGTTGAAGGGACTCATCGCCGGGCCGAGATCCCGCAGACCCTGCGTACGGGCCTTGAGAATGTACGCCATTTTCAATGGTCCGAACGACTCGAAAAACTTCACGCCATGATAGCTCGGATCTGGTTCGGTCAGTTCCGGGAATTTGCCGTTGTCCCACGGGAATCCACCCTTTTCGACGATGACACCGCCGATCGATGTGCCATGCCCGCCGATGAACTTCGTGCAGGAGTGAATGACGACATCGGCTCCATGCTCGAACGGCCGGCACAGTATCGGCGAGGCGAGTGTGTTATCGACAATCACCGGAATACCCGCCTCATGCGCGATTTTGCAGATCGCCTCGAAGTCGGGAACGTCGCACCTTGGGTTGCCGATCGTCTCGAGGAAGATGCAGCGTGTATTCTTGTCGATCGCCTTGCGGAAATTCTCTGGATCGCACTGCTCGACGAATTTCACGTTGATGCCGAATTTGGGAAACGTGTAATGAAACAGGTTATAGGTTCCGCCGTACAAGCTTGCCGACGACACGACGTTCTGCCCGGCCGAAGTGATGTTGAGAATGGCCAGCGATTCCGCCGCCTGACCCGAGGCGACACCCAGTGCGCCGGAACCCCCTTCGAGTAACGCCATCCGCTGCTCGAACACATCCGTCGTCGGGTTCATCAACCGCGTGTAAATGAATCCGAACTCTTGCAGCCCGAACAGCCGGGCGGCGTGCTCCGTGTCCTGGAACACATACGATGTCGTCTGGAAAATTGGCACGGCCCGTGCGCCGGTCGTCGCGTCGGGTGCCTGGCCGCCGTGCAGACAGCGGGTTCCGAGTCCGGTGGCTTGTTGCTCGCTCATGGTGTCGTTATTCCTCTCATCAGCTCAGGTGGTACTTCTGAAAGCAAGGATGATTTGATGTGTGCGTTTCTATCGTAAAAGACTCCATTAGGAAACGAAAGGAGTTCCCGGAATTCCGATCCGTCACGTGATTCGGTATGCTGCGGTCGACGATTCTTGTACATAGCGTATGATGCACCTCTCGGCACGGCATGAACCAGTCAAACGACAATTCCTCACCCTCCATCCCCGCACAAGTCTTGCCCCCGCGCCGGAATTTTTTCTGGTACACGGCCCAGCAAATCGCCCGACCGATTTTTGCCCTCTGGTTTCGTTTGCGCGCCCGCGGCCTGCAGCATATTCCCTCGACAAGCGGGGCCCTGATGCTCATCAACCATCAGAGTTTCCTCGACCCGATGTTGGTGGGAGCCCCCATCCCGCGTCCTGTCAGCTATCTGGCACGCGATTCCCTGTTTCGGGTGCCGGGAATTGGATGGTGGCTTCGCCATACCTATGTCATCCCAATTAACCGTGAATCGGCCGGGACCGGCAGCATTCGTGCCGCGGTCGATCGACTGCAGCGCGGCTTTCTCGTCGGAATTTTTCCCGAGGGAACCCGCAGTTCCGACGGCAAACTCGGCCGCCTGAAACCTGGATTTGTGGCCCTCATTCACCGGGCAAAGGTGCCTATCATCCCCGTGGGAGTGGCGGGGTCGGGGGCCGCCATGCCGCGCGGCGCCTGGTTTATTCGACCGCGGACCTGCCGGGTGGTTTACGGGCGGCCGTTAACTCCGGAAGAAGTTGAAGAGTTTTGCCAACATGGCCGCGAGGATGAACTCGTCGCCTTGATCCGCCAACGGATGCAACAGTGCCTCGAAGAAGCCGACGCATGGCGACTGGGGAAGCGAGTGGAGAGTCGAAATGAAACGGTTGATTAGCGCCGCGGAGCATGTCGAGTAAAATCGCGATCGACGGCAGTCGTTGAACCATCTGCGGGAATCACACGTGACACAACGGATATTAAGTATCTCGGGATTGCGAGGAATTGTGGGGGATGGTCTTGATCCCGTCTATGTCTCGCAGTTTGCTCTCGCGCTTGGAACGCTGGCGGGCGGGGGGACCGTCGTCCTCTCCCGCGACGGTCGAGCTAGCGGACCGATGCTCAAGCATGCAGTCACAGCAGGCCTGATGGCCGCCGGTTGCCGTGTGCTTGATGCGGGGATCTCGGCAACACCAACGTGTGGCGTGCTCGTCCGGGACAGGAAAGCAGCGGCCGGATTGCAGATCACCGCCAGTCATAATCCGATCGAGTGGAACGGCCTCAAACCGTTCTCAGCGGAAGGATCCGTCTTCGATGAATCGCTCGGTGGCAAACTGATCGACATTCTCGAAACACAATCCTTCGCGCTGGCCCGTTACAACAACATCGGCAGCGTGGAGCAAATCGCCGATCCATCAGCCCCTCATCTTGAATTGGTACTCAAGTACGTCGATGTCACGGCGATCGCCGCACGCAAACCAAGCGTCGTACTCGACTGCAACCACGGTTCCGGGTCGCTCCTCGGACCGCGGTTGCTGGAATCACTCGGCTGCGAAGTGATGCTCCTTGGAGGAAACCCCGACGGCCAGTTTGAGCACCCCCCGGAACCGCTCGAGCAAAATCTGGCATCACTCTGCACCGCGGTCAAGAAGCACAAAGCCGATGTGGGGTTCGCACAAGATCCCGATGCCGACCGGCTGGCGATCGTCGATAACACCGGCCGGTACATTGGTGAAGAACTGACGCTGGCTCTCTGCGTCGATCACGTCCTCTCGCGCACTCCCACTCCCGGCCGGGTTGTTGTCAACGGTTCCACCAGCCGGGTCACGGCCGATATCGCCGCAAAACACGGTTGCGAGTTTCACCGCTCGTACGTCGGAGAGGCGCACGTCGTCGCGAAGATGAAAGCGGTCGGGGCGATCATCGGCGGCGAAGGGAACGGCGGCGTGATTGAGCCGATGGTCGGCTACGTCCGCGACAGTTTCATCGCCATGGCCTACGTGCTGGAAGGGCTGGCGAAACGTGGCGGTGAACTTTCCGCCTGGGTCGATGTTCTGCCGCGGTACTCGATCGTCAAAGACAAGCTGACCTGCCCCCGTGAAAAGGTTGACGCTGCCTGTGCGGCACTGCGAAAAACCTTCACCGACGCGAACGCGACAGAAGGGGATGGTCTCCGTCTTGACTGGCCCGACCGCTGGGTGCAGGTTCGCGCCAGCAACACGGAGCCGATCCTGCGGGTGATCGCCGAAGCCCCGGAGGATGGTCCGGCCCGCCGGCTGTGTTCCCAGGCAGTCGAGGTCGTGCGAAAGGCCGTCGGAGCCTGCTAGAACTTGGCAAATCTTTGCGGTGTTTCCAATGTTCCCGCGCATTCTAGCCGAATGTGTGACCGCCTGATAACCTGAGAAGAAATCCAGACGCGCTTCTCAAGGATCATCCTCGTGACCGCTGCCGACGACCCGCACGACAACTCGTTGCATAAACCACCACGTGCCACTGGCAGCCCATCCGCCAGTGCCGAAGGCTCCGAAGACGATCTGAACGCGAAGCAGGTGCGAGTCCAGCGGTTCCTCGCCTGGGCGGGGCTGGGGTCGCGGCGGAGTTGCGAAGACTTGATTCGCGCCCGGCGCGTTTCAGTCGACGGCAAGGTTGTCGAGGATCTCGGCACGCGCATCGATCCGCGACAGCAGGAGGTGCGAGTCGATTTCGAGATCGTCCGCCCGCAGCCCAAACGTTATTACCTGCTCAATAAACCGAAAGGATGCGTCTGCACGAATCGAGATCCCGAAGGTCGAACTCGGGCGGTCGATCTTGTGCCGCATGACGGTCCGCGACTGTTCACGGTCGGCCGGCTCGATGAGAACAGCCAAGGTCTGCTGTTGATCACCAACGATGGCGAGTTGGCGCACAAGCTCGCCCATCCCAGTTTTCGCGTTCCTCGCAAGTATCTCGTACAAGTCGTCGGACGCCCCACGCCGGAAGTGCTAGAGACGCTCAAACGAGGATTGCATTTCGCTGAGGGAAAGTTTCGCGTTCGCGATGTTCGCCGCGTGGGGGCGCGTGGAAAGAGCACCTTACTCGAATTGTTGCTGACCGAAGGACAGAACCGTGAGATCCGGCGACTCCTGGCTCGCGTCGGACACAAGGTGCTTCACTTGGAACGAATCGTTTTCGGGCCCCTCAAGCTCGGAAAGCTGGCCCCGGGAAAATTCCGTGCGTTGTCGAACACTGAGTTGAAGGCTCTGCGGGACATGTCCGCGCGGCGTGGACGACCACCTCGCGAAGACTCGCGACCAAAAGGCTCGGAGAAACCTCCGCGCCGAGAGAAGCCCGGTAAGAAGCCGGCTGCATCCGCCCGTCCACCGCGCCGCCGCAAGAGGACCCGCCGCTCATGAACAACGCCGCCGGCTTCGCGCCGCTTCCCGGCTTGATCCCTTCCGCAACGCAAGAAATGGCCAAGGTCGTCGAACAGCGGCAGATGGCTTATAACACGTATTGCCTGCGACTGCGTGCCCCGGAAATCGCGAAGCAGATTCTCCCCGGCCAGTTCTTCATGATCCGCCTGCCAGGGGAAACCGACCCGTTGCTCGGTCGGCCGTTTGCACTGTATGACGTCTATGAAGAACAAGGAGAGAGGGTTGGCTTCGAATTCGGCTATGTCGTGGTCGGAAAGTTGACATCCTTATTACCCCGCTTGAAGCCGGGAGATGCCGTCGAGATTTGGGGTCCGCTCGGCAATGGTTTTCCAACTTCGAACTGTGAGCATCTGATGCTCGTGGCCGGCGGAATCGGCCAGACTCCTTTCCTTGCGGTCGCTCGCGAAGCGCTCGGTTTACGGCAGTATGGCTGTCCTCCGCGTTCTGTCGCTCAACGTCCGAAGCGAGTGACATTATGCTACGGAGTCCGATCGGAGGAGTATCTGGCGGGGCTCGATGACTTTGCGCTCCCCGGGCTCGATGTCCGAATCGCCACCGATGACGGCAGCAAGGGACATCATGGCTTTGTGACCACCCTCTTGGAGGATTCGCTCCGAGGAAACGACCCGCCCGGCGCGGTCTACGTTTGCGGGCCGGAGCCGATGATGCACGCTGCCGCCAAGCTTTGCGAGGCCAGTAATGTTGATTGTCTGCTGTCGCTGGAATCGCCGATGGCCTGCGGCTTCGGCGCCTGCTTCAGTTGCGTGACCCGTGTACGACTCCCCGAAGGAGGCTGGGATTACCGACGCACTTGCGTGGAAGGCCCAATCTTTCGCGCGTGCGATCTGGTTTTGGACTAGCCTGTAGTTTCGTGATAAAGTCCGATTGGAATGAAACGCTCCGCCGGAACGCTTCTCTATCGGCACACCAAACGCGGCCTGGAAGTGCTGTTGATCCATCCGTCGGGAAACTTCAATCGTCACGCGCCGTGGGGCATTCCCAAGGGATTGCCGGACGAGGGGGAAGAGCTCGAAACGGCTGCTCGGAGGGAAACCGTGGAAGAGACCGGTGTCGAGCCGGGTGCGCTTCAATCGCTCGGCTCAATCGACTACCGCAAAAGCGCAAAACGAATCTTCTGCTTCGTGGGGGAAGCTCCTCGCGGATGCGAGCCACGCTGTGCCTCGTGGGAGATCGACCAAGCGGAGTTTCTTCCGCTCGAGGAAGCGCGGCGCCGCATCCATCCTGACCAGGAGCCATTCCTCGATCGGCTCGTAGGTTTGTTAGGAGATTCTCTGCCGAGTTCTCTTGATAACCGTGAGACCTGAGAGCTCTGCGGACAAAACGAATGTCTCTCTCCTCTCGCAAACGGTATGATGAACTGAACTCGACTGGATGAACACCAAGGTGTCATTATTTTTGGGGGGAGGCGACAAAAAATGAGTGTTCGAAGTTGCGCTGGAATCCTGATCCTTGCGACCTATCTGGCCACCCTCGCACTTGTCAGGGCTGACGAACCAGTCGCGATTGGCTCGCGCCGGGAATTAATGGTCGATGACCATCTCATCGATTCGCTTGGCGGAGGAGCCGAACTGCGATTGCACCATCCCACGCCGCGCGAGGTGGTGATCGTCCACGACCAGCCATGGGAAGGGAATACGTCGGGGTATTACACAGTTTTGCAGGATGGCGGACTGTACCGCATGTATTACCGCGGGCATCAGTTCGTTGTGCGGGAAGATAAGTTTGAGCAGGCACAACGCGAAGTGACTTGCTACGCCGAAAGCAAGGACGGCACCCATTGGACCAAACCGTCGCTGGGGTTGTTCGAGTTCAACGGGTCTA